>NZ_CP063110.1:1390000-1690000 GCF_014931275.1 Haemophilus parainfluenzae | reverse complement strand
TGATCTTTCTGCGTATGGTGAGCAAGTTGTGTTACAGCCCTTTATTCCTGAAGTGGCGACAAATGGTGAAACTAGTTTGATTTTTTTCAATGGTGTATTTAGTCATGCTATTCGCCGACAGCCACCTCAAAATGAATGGCGAGCGAATTCACAATATAAAGTTGAAATTATCCCTGTTGAGGTTGATAGCCATATCATTGAAACAGCATGCCATGTTTTACATAAATTGCCAGAAATGCCTATCTATGCACGAGTAGATGGAACGATTATTCACAATCAATTTCTATTGAATGAATTAGAATTGATTGAACCTGCGTTATATTTAGATTGTTGGGAAGGGGCAACAGAACGATTTGTAGATGTGTTAAAAAGTAAAATACTAAAATAAGCGCATAAAAAAACCTTACCTGTTACAGTAAGGTTTTTTCATCTTCAACGATTAATTATTTTGCAGCTGGAGCAGCTGGTGCGGCAGGTGCAAATTTTTGTGCTAAATCAGCACCGTCTTTTTGTAATTTAGCTACTGCAGCTTGTAGTTTTTCAACTTTAGCTTGATAAGCTTTAGTTTGTTCTTCAGTTGGTGCTTTAGTTGCTAAGTTTAATTGATCAACTAATAATTCACTTGATAATGCAAGTACTTCTTTATTTTGATCTTTGATGCTTTTCACTGAAGGTGAAGCAACTTCTAATTTATCTAAGCTTGCAATAGTATCTTCAACAGTTTTGTTGAAAGTTTTGATTGCTTCTTCAATTTTCTTCTCATCTTTTGCTTGAACCGCAGCAGTTAAATCAGATTGAAGTTTTTGTTGTGCAGCCATTTGAGCTTGAGCTTGGCTTGCATTCCATTCAAGTAATTTGTTGTAGTCAGCTTGTTCTTGAGCAGGCGTTGCTTCAGCAGGTTTTGCTGCTTCTTGTTTAGCTTCTGGTGCTGGCTGAGTTGTTTCAGTTTTTGCTGGAGCTGGTTTATCTGCTGGTTTATCACAAGCAGTTAAGAATAATGCAAATAATGCAGTTGCACTGATTTTAGTAAATTTGTTCATAAACAATCCTTTATTGATATATAAAAAATTTCTTAGCTTATAAAAACTAAGCCCTTTCTAAGACCTTACATTTTAAAATTAGTTTAAAAAAATTTCAAAAACTATTTTAGTGTTTGAATATATTCACTTAAATTATGAATATCTTGCTCACTTAAACGCTGTTTTGCAGGGCTTCCTGCACCAGTAATATTTCCCGCTTTTCGTTCTGAAAGTGCGGTTGAAATTTCTTCTGGTTTTAGTTGATTAATAATTTTTGACTCACCCATTGCTGGTTTTTCGCCTTGTTTCCCATGACAAGTAGCACAAGAGCGTTTATATACCTTTTCAGCTTTCACTAAGTCAGCTTCGGCAGAAAGTGTGGGTGTGGCAAATAAAAAGCCTAAAACGGGTAAAAGTGTAGAGAGTAAGTAAATTCGTTTTTGCATTTTGGCTAGCCTTTAAATAATTTATCTAAATCTTCTGCGGGAATCGCCCCTTCATATTTAGCCTGAATATTGCCTTCAGGTGTGATCACAAAGCTTGTTGGCGTGCCGATAAGCTGATAGCGTTCTGCTGTGATTTTTAATTGGTCTTTGATAACTGGCAACGTAAGCTGACGTTTGGCGACCACGGCTTTGGTATCCACTTTATCTCCATCCACATTAATGGCGATAAGTTGAACTTTATCTGGATTAGCTTCGGCTAATTTTTCGAATTCTTTTAATTCTGCGACACATCGTCCACAGGTTTCAGACCAGAATGTCAGTAAGCGAGTGCCTTTCCAATCATCAAGTTTCACTTCTTTACCTTGTAAATCATAGGCAGCGATGTCTGGTGCTTTTTGACCAATTGCAGCAACTTCATCTTTACAAGAAACGCTGCCAAAAATGACCGCACTTATGGCAAGTAGTTTGACGAATTTATTTTTCATGAATTTCCTCTTTTACAAATTTTCCGTGATGGAGATAAATAACACGATCGGTTAACTCACCTAATTCAGGATTGTGTGTAACCATAACGATGGTTCTACCTTGGCGATTTAATTCTTGTAGTAAATCCAGTACAAGCGCTTCATTTTTTTCGTCAAGGTTACCCGTAGGTTCATCGGCAAAAATAACAGGCGGTTGGTTCACTAATGCACGAGCAATACACACCCGTTGTTGTTCGCCCCCAGAAAGTTGGCTTGGACGGTGATCAATACGATGACCCAATCCCACTTGTTCGAGTACTGCTTTAGCTGCCGCTTCATCAATCACACTGTGATAGTGCTGTGCGAGCATTACATTTTCAAGTGCAGTCAAATAAGGAATTAAATGGAATTGTTGGAAGACTAGACCAATTTTTTCCGCTCGGAAACGTTGACGACCTACTTCATCCAGTTGTGCTGCATCGACGCCGTCTAAAATCACTTTACCTTCACTGGCGGTATCTAAGCCAGTTAGAATATTCATGAGTGTGGTTTTACCCGAACCCGATGCACCCATGATGGCAATAAACTCACCTTGACGAATTTGAATATTAATATCTTCTAAAGCAGTGACTTGCCCGAATCGTTTATATAAATGTTGCGTTTCAATCACAAATTCACTCATTTTATTCCCCTTTTAACACATTTGCGGTTTGAATATTTAAAGCCCGTTTGGTTGGTACAATCACCGCAATAAAGGCAACCAATAACGATAAGACGATAGTAATTGGAATAACTGGCAGACGCATATCAATATAAGATTTGAATACGGTTAATCCAAGTAATTGTGCCAAGATGTAGCCGAGAATCAGTCCCGCAACAATTGCGCAAAGTGCAATGATCAGAATTTCGGTACTAATTTGCTTAATGATGTCACTTTGTTTTGCACCTAAGGCTTTTTGCAGTGCAAATTCTTTTGCTCGCTCACCAACAATAGCAATCAATGTGGTATTCACACAAAGGGTGGCGAGAATCAAAATGACTAATGAGATTAAGCCCATCAATCCTTTGATTTTATCTAAAATCTGCCCTTCAGACGCTGAGACTTTTCGAATTGGGCGAGCTGTTAGATCGGGTTGGCGTTGCATAATGTCTTGCGCAAATTGTGCGACGTTACCTTGTTCATTTTTGACATTGAGCAAGGCGTTGTTTGCCAATCCTTCTTTATCTAACCAGCTTTGTGCAAATTCTAAGCTGACGATTAACATATTGTCTGTGGCATCACCCGCCTCAACAATACCTTTTATCGTGAATTCATGTTTTTCGACCGCATTTTTAGACAGAGTTAATTTACTTCCAACACCTAAATTAAGGCGTTCAGCTAAGGTTTTACCAATCATGGCATTGCGATCGTCAAAATTCACATTAATAGCTGAACCGGTAATTTGCCAATAAGGCGCGAGAACACGCATATCTTCAAACCACACGCCCATAATGACAATTTTTTCTAAATCACTTCGCGCAACGCCATATAAATAAGGGCTGCCTGCTGTGATGAAATTATCCGGTGCATGATGAAGAATTTGCTTTAATTGGCGCTCTTTCATCAAACCACCATTAGCCGCACCGATGTAAAAGTTTGCCCCAAAAGTACGGAGCTCTTGGCTCATTTTGGTATTAATATCGAAATATACTGCTGCCATTGCGGTTACAATAGACGCACCGACAGTCAATGCAGAGAAGATAATAAATACCCGTTGTAAACGTAGGCGTAATGCTTGGAAGATTAAACGCCAAAACATACTTTTATTGGCGGCCATACAGCACCTCCACAGGGTAAAGTTTGGCAATACGATGGGCTGGGAACCAAGTGCCCACCACAGCAATTAAAATAGACAGCATCAATACGCAAGGGATTACAATCCAAGCAAAACTCAGTGGCACGCCAAATAGCGCAGAGCCAATAAATCTTGCTAAGCCCCAACCTGCAATACAACCAAGAGTGCCACCAATTAAGGCACTGATAATGGCTTCGCAATAAAATAATAAAGCGATTTGCCATTGATATGCCCCTAAGGCTTTCATTAGACCAATTTCTTTTGAGCGCTCAATGATCCCTGTACTCATTAATGAGGCAATCCCCATGGCTGCCGCGATTAAAGCAGCGAGAGTAACGACAGCAAGCAATAACTGGATTTTACCAATGACGACCCCTTCTGACGCTGCGACTTGCCAAATTGGGCGAACAATAGCACCAGAAATGGCTTCTTCTAACTGATGTGAAATAGAAGAAACATAAGCCGTACAATACCAACGATCGTACTCTTCGGCATCTAACGCATCAGTATTGGCTCGCGCTTTACGAGAAAGGTCATTTTCAGGCACGGTAAGCGCAGAGACTTTAACTGATTGAATTTTCCCTTCTAAACCCAGTAATTTTTGTACAGCACTGAGTGGCATGACTAATTGATTATCTTCAGCACCACCTGTAGATAAAATACCGGTAATTTCAACCGCACTTTGATTATCAAGTTTATCATTTTGATAGTGGAGCTTGATCTTATCGCCTTGTTTTAAAGCAGTTCGTTGTGCTAATTGTTCACCAATGAGAGCAGGAATAAATTCACCTTCAGGCGTTTCAAGGTCATTGACCCATTCCCCTTCAACATGCCAATAAGGACTAATAATTTTTTGGCCAGTATGGAAATCATCTTCATCTGGTACAGGAATGTTGTGATCGAAAAATGTACCAAGCACATTAATTTGTTCAAGTGCGGTCGATTTTTCATGCGTTTTTGCAGAAAGAATTTCTGCTTTTACATTTGCACTTAACAATGGAGCGAATCCCACGATGTTATTTCGCCAAAAAATATCTTTAATATTCGGCAGTTCTTTTTCATCAAGGAAATCTTGGCTGCTTAAATCAGTGTTATGACTGAGTTCGCCAGGCAAGGCTGCATTGCTTGCAGGCTCAACCAAAATATTAGCACCATAAGATTTCAGCTCTTTCGCCATCTTGTCGCCGATATCAATAGAAACAGCTAATAGCGCAGAGACTAATCCAGCCGCCAAGAAAATAGTTACCACTGCTAAAAACTTACGTTTTATGCTAAAACGCCAAGATTGGAATAACATTCTTGCTAGCATTATTCCCCCTTACCTAAATATTTTTCAGGGTTATCACGGAATAAATCGAGGTTTTTCTCGCTTTCAAAGAAGTAAGTTTTACCTTCATAATTGTATTTGTGCTCCGTTTTAGTGTTTTTCATTTGGGTGCCACTAATCGGATCTTTTACATCGATTTCAACAATTGTGCTAAATAAATTCAGCCCTTCTTCTAAGCCGGTTCGATTAATGAGAATTTCAGTCTCAGTTTGTTGCCAATCTTCAATCGGTACAGGATTACAGCCACCCGGTTTACCAATAGATGGAATAAACATATGTACGCCGCAGCCCACGCAAACGACCTGGTTACCTTCCATGACATAGCCTTGGTCACCACAAAGCAAGCAGGCATCAAATACTGCGGCTAGACTCAATTTATCCGGTTGACGATTAATAACAAAGAAACGCACGGCTTTACCGTCATCAGCAATCCAGACAAAACGGTGTAATTTGCCATCTTTTACTTGTTCAATTGGAATATGCACTTGTTGCTTTTCATCTAAAGTCAGAGGAATTGCTTCTGAAAGTTGTGGTGGACGAGAAGCAATTTGTTCCCAATAAAGTTGTGTAGCAAAAATAATTGCTAAAGCTAAATATCCCCAACCGAGTAGGTGAGAGGACGTACGTAATGCAGCTAATTTTTGGCGTTTTTCAATGGGTTCTTGTGTGACATTAACTTGTTGCTTGCGTGATAAATGAATTTTGCCGTAAAAGATGGCAAGTATAACGAAGAGTAAGGCTGCACAGATGTAATTTAACCAGCGAGTGATTTCGCCTGATTTCGCAACAAAACTTAAACGAGGCTTGGTAAGCTCAAGCACCTGAAGTTTCATTAAAATTAATAAGACTTCACCGATAAGTGGAACAAGCAAGCAAACTAAGAGAAGGCTAATGGCACCTTTTAAAAGTGCGGTTGATTTTTGTTGTGTTTTTACCGCTTGTTTTAGAAGTAAATCGATCCAGCCTTGTAAGCATAAACAAAAAACAAAGGCAAAAATGACCGCACTTATATGTAAGATCGAATCGGTATTGATAACATCAGTAGAAACGAGGGCTGTAATGTTAGGATCTTTTGCCCAGAAGCTTCCTGCGATGAGCATTAATACAGTTTGCCAAAAGGCAGGTAAGCGACCTTTGCCGAAAATTAAACATAAGGCAAAGATAATCAATAGCACCAATATTACCGCATTGACGATTAAATTGGTGATTTGTCCCGCAGGTAAACTAAGGCGAAGTGCGATACCGGCAATAAAACCGAATAGGCTAAGCCAAATTATTTTTTTTGCACTTACAGTGGATTGTTTACTGTGATAAACACCGAGCAATAATGAAAAAGGTAAAAGTGCTTGAAGCAGGAAAGTAAAAAAATAATTCATAGTTTGACCATTTAATAGGATAAAACAGACAATATTTTAAGGTTAAATGAAATGCTATTGCCTTCCCAAGACAAACAAGGGAAGGCAAGTCGGTAAAATCAATATTTACCTGAGATTATTTGATGCCAGTGAATTTGAATTCATAGCTTACATCAAACGGTTTCCACCAACGACCTACACCCGTTTCAGAGTCGGTATGACGGTGCATACCTGCTTTCGATGGAGGGTCGATGTGGTAAGTTAATTTATAGTTACCCACGCCCATCATTTTCACGTTTGCACCATAGTGAGGACCGTCACCCGCTACCATTGGCATGAAGGTACCTTCTTGTTTTTCACCAGTATCAGCATTTACTAAAGTGTAGTTGATAGTTAAGTAAGGCATCCATTCACCATCACCAAAGCCATTTTTGTTACCTTTTACTGCGTGGATATCCGCTTCTAAGTGAATATCTGATTTCGCAGCAGGTAAACCCATGCCACGTGGTTCCATATCGATTGGTTTGAGATAAACCGCTGCAATTTCCATTTCATTCATGGTTACCGCTTCGCCGATTGGATACTCTTGGAATGCGTTTGCAGTAGACGCGGTGAAAATACCCGCAAATAATGCTGTTGCTAAAAGTGCTTTTTTCATTGTTTTTCTCCTAAGGGATTGTTGGGTATTACGCGGCTTTTTTGCTTTGATATTTCATAATAAACAGAGCAAATACGGCTGCGATGAGTAAGATTGCTTGTGGTATTAGGGTTTCCATATAAGGATAAATACCTAACCACGAAATTTCAGGCACACCGCTAATCAGCGTTGGCTCGAAAAGTTTGCCTTCAATGAGTTCTAAAACAGATTTACCGGCGAATACAAAGGCCATTAAATACATGAAAGAACCCGTGAACATAAAGAATGGTTTAAGCGGTAATTTCACCACGGTATAACGCATCACGAAGTAGCAAATGGTGAGAATAATTGCGCCGACAATGATACCTGCGAAAAGATAGATAAAACTGACCGCACTTTTCGCATCACCCACGAGGGCATAGTAGAACAATACGGTTTCCGCCCCTTCACGATATACGGCTAAGAAGCTGGTAAGCCATAAGCCAATGAGTGACCCAGTAGTGAGGGCAGTAGAGAGTTTACCTTCTAAATAACGTTTCCAGTTTTGTGCTTCGACTTTGGACAATAACCAGTAACTCATCATAAACAGCATGACTACAGCAAAAATCATCGTAAAGCCTTCGAGCAATTCGCGGTTTTGACCTGAATTTTCAAAGATAAGCTGGAAGATAAATGCGGTAATCACACTGGCAATTAATGCCACATAAACAGACTGACGGATAACCGGCAATTTATCTTGGTGGTTGTTTTTAATTAAGTAAGTCACGATAGCCGCAACAATTAATAAGGCTTCCAAACCTTCACGAAGAATGATTAAAAGGCTATATAAGAACATCGACCAATCGCTTTGCTCTCCGCCCTGTAACATTTCAACGGCTTTAGTTAAATTCTGGTCTAAACCATCAGCTTGTGTTTGTAACTTATCACCTTGTTCAGCTTTCATTAAACTGACTAAACGGGTGAAGTAACCTTCAAGTTCTGCTTTAAAATTGCTATCACGAGAGCCAATTTTGTTCTCCATGCCACTGCTTTCAAACACATCAAAATAGGTGTCTTGCACAGAAAGAATCGCTTTTTTGCTCTCACCTTGTTGATAGAGCGCAATAGCTTGTTGAATACGTTGGTTGATCTCTTGTTTAATCTTATTCCAATCTTGTTCTTGTTGATTATCTGTTGCTTGCTGCGCGGCATTGGATTGAACATTTTGTTCTTCACGTGTCGTTGGCAGGTTAGGCAAGTTTTCTTCAATATCTTGTAATAATTGCGTGCTTTGATAGCCAATCTCTGTGATTTGATCGGCTTGTTCACTTAAACGGATGATGTTGTAAAATTGTTGATTGATCGCCGCTGAGATTTCTGCAGAGCGATTTTGGCGAATGGACATTTCCATTTCTGAATTTTTATAGCCATCGTACTGCGCTTGCTGGAACAATTTTTTTGCGTTATCGAGATCACCATTTTGATACGCTTCAAGCCCTTGAGCGAGCAAATCATCAATGGTTTTAAAACTTTGTTGCCAATAAGGGGCGATCTCTTGATTATCATAAACACCATGTTGACCATCGGCATTGAGCTGGTGACCTTCAATCAATGATGGCAACACTTCTTGTAATTCTTTTTTGAGCTGATCGATTTTAGCTTGAATCTCTTTTTGTGAACTGCCTTCACCGATCATTTTACGGATCTCACCAAAAGTCGCTTCCATTTGGTAACTTTTTTGTGCCGAGAAATTGATACGAATCGGACCTTCTAGATTTTCAAACACTTCAAAATAAGCCATTTGCACTTCAGTGCGCGCATCATCGGTATTACCTTGCTGGACAAGTTGAGCCGTTTTGTCTAAGCGGGACGTAATATCATTAACCCACTGTTGGTAGTTGTCTTGCGCAAAGAGTGAAGAAGAGAAGGCGAGTGAAAAAATTAAAAAGAAAAATCGAATAGAACGGAGTAGCATCGTCTATTTACCTCATTACCTAAAATGAAATTAATTCCTATTTATAATTATCTTTTGATATCAGTGAAATGACAATAAATAATTTTAATTTTTGTGATAGAGATCAAAAAATTTACAAGAGTTGGAAATGTCTAGAGGGTGATTGTATGCTTAAAAGAATAAAGCGCCTTTGTTAGGCGCTTTATGGAGATATAAAAGTGCGGTCAAAAATAAATGAATTTATTGAGCGGGTGCCGCTTCTTCAACAGGCGCTTTATTATCTAACACATCCCATACACTTTCTTGTTTTGCGGATTCAGGTTGCTCAGGTTGTGGCGATTGTGTAGTCTGCGCTGCTGTAGCTGTTGCCGTACTCGTCGTTGGTGCAGAAGCGCAGAAGTTTTGATCTTTATTTATCCATACAGGGATCGTCCGACTGCTACCACAACTCCAACTGCCGTAAGCATTGATGCCAACCCATTTAATGGTAGAAGGTTGACCGAGTTTCAGTTTTTCAATGACAACACGGTTTAAATAATCTTTATAGATTTGTAATGCACCAGAGGCACCCGTCAATTTGGTTTCACCGTTATCATCACGACCTAGCCAAATGGTGCTAACATTTTTACCATCTATACCCACAAACCACGTATCACGGGCATCGTTGGTCGTACCTGTTTTACCCGCAAGACGAAGATCGGCATAATCATTTTGTAAGCTACGCGCAGTACCACGTTCTACGGTTTGTTGCATCGCATACAAGGTTTGATAAGCGGCTTCTCTCGGCACCACTTGATCCGGTACCGTATTGTGTTCGTAAATAATATTTCCTTGACGATCAGCAATGCTTTGAATGGTACTTAACTCAATTTTGCCACCTTGATTTGCAATGGTTTGATAGAGTTTGGTCACATCATAAGGTGAAATACTGTAAGAGCCGAGCAAGGTTGCAGGCACTTTTGGAATAGCAACATTATCCCACCCCATGGCTTTTTGTGTATCAATCACTTTGCTTAAGCCAACTTTCATCCCAATATTTACCGTTGGAATATTTAGCGAGCGAGCAAGGGCATCCATCAACATCACTGAACCGCTATATTTGCGATCGTAGTTACGAGGTTGCCAAGGTTGGCTACCTTTAACATAAATCGTGATTGGTTGGTTTTGAATTGGTGTATTTAAACGGAATTGTTCCGGATTCATCAGTGCGGTCAAATAAATGGATGGTTTTACTAAAGAACCAATTTGACGTTTTGACATTAAGGCACGGTTAAATCCGGCATATTCTGTTTGTAATCCACCTACGACAGCACGTACTTCACCCAGGTGATAATCCGCTACAATCATGGCACCTTCAAGGTGTGGATTTTTGGTTTGTAGTTGTAAATGATTGACCGTATTTACCACAGCATTTTCAGCTTGTGCCTGTTGTTTTAAATCCATGGTGGAGAAAATTCTCGCACCAAGTAGTGCAGACGTTTTGTTTTCCCCTAATTGACGGCGAAGATCCGCTTGTAATGTTTGGATGAAAGCAGGGTATTTACGTGAAATTTGACCTTTAGCTTGCACGCCTAATGGACGTTTACTCAACATCTCATAAAGCTCATCCCCAATCATTTGGTGATCAAGCATCAGTTTCAATACTACATTTCGGCGATCGAGCGCATATTGTGGATTTCGCCATGGATTATAAAGGGATGGTCCTTTCACCATGCCAACTAAAAGGGCAATTTGGTCTAGGCTAATTTCACGGATAGAACGACCAAAATAAAATTGGCTCGCCAGTGCAAAACCGTGAATTTGGATATCCCCATTTTGACCAAGGTAAATCTCGTTCAGATAGGTTTCTAAGATACGGTTTTTATCATATCGCCAATCTAACACCAATGACATTAAGGCTTCATTGGCTTTACGTGTCAGAGAACGTTCGCTGGATAAAAATAGGTTTTTAACTAATTGCTGAGTGAGTGTACTGCCGCCTTGAACCGTTTGACCGGCTTTAATATTGGCAATCATTGCTCGCACAATACCTACTGGATTAATTCCGTTATGCTCATAAAAACGGCGATCTTCTGTGAGTAATAAGGCATCGATGAGTAAACGAGGGTATTGCTGTAACGGAATGGCTAAACGATCTTCATTATCTGATTCCAACATTGCAATTAATTTAGGCGCAAGACGGAATTCATCAATGGCTTTTACATTGACTAAGTCTTCAATACGAGAAAGTTTGTTATCTGTAAAACGTAAACGTAATACACGTTGTGGCTCTGGTTTGTCAGGATAAGGGAACGCACGACGAAGTAATACGATGGTATCCTCTTCGAGTTTAAAATCGCCTGGTGCCGCAATCATAGTCGTTTGACGGTATTCGTTATCGAGTAAGATTTGAATCACTTCGTCAAAAGAAAGGTTATCAGAAAGTTTTACGCTTTCTAAACGACTATACACTTCTGCCGGTAAACGCCAAATTTGGCCATCCATTTTGGAGCGAATTTGCCAGTCTAAATAGCCACCATAAAATACGGCAAGCGTCCCTAAAGTAAAGGCTGCTTTAGCTAAAAAGATTTTACAAGAACGGCGCTTATCTGGCGCTTGCGTTTCTTGTTGCTCTGGTGAGGTTTTTTCCGTTTCCGACATAATATTAGCTTCAGAGAATGAGGTTAAGCAATAAATTCAAAATAAGTATTAAGAAAGTGGATGAAGTCTGTTGTACCGCAGAAGGCGATGCTTTCTTCATCATAATAATGGAAGTCGTCTTCTAAAATTTCATCTGTTTCAATCGCAAGGTTATTGGCGCGAATCATCACTTCATCGGTATTGATAAAAAGCGTGTATTCGGCACCAATCAGCGTGACTTCATCATTATTTTTAATTTGCTCACAGGCAGAAAGTGCGGTCAAAAACGCTTGAGGATTTGACCGCACTTCTGAATTAAACCAATTGGCTAGCGCAATGTGTTCCATTGAACATTTGGCGTGCACATTGCCTAGATAATGGGTAAATTGAAAATCCATGTTAGATGCTGAATGACGAACCGCAGCCACAGGTGCTGGTTGCATTTGGATTGTTCACCACAAAACGAGAACCTTCCAATCCTTCAGTATAATCAACGGTGCCACCAATTAAGTATTGTAAGCTCATTGGATCAATGACTAATTGCACACCGGATTTTTCAATCGTCAGGTCGCCTTCATTGACTTTATCATCAAAGGTAAAACCATATTGGAAACCGCTGCAGCCACCACCGGTGATGTACACGCGTAATTTTAATTCATTGTTTTCTTCTTCGGTAATTAAGCTTTTTACTTTATTGGCTGCCGCATCAGTAAAAGTTAGCGGCACGGCCATATCTAAATCTGACATATCTCTATCCCCACTTTCCTAAAAATAATCTTTGTATTATCTAATAACCTGTTAATTCATTCAAGATTTTTCACGGAATTAGTGCTATTATATGCGAATAAATCAGAATTAAATAAGGAGAAATAATGGGCATTCCATTAAGAACTGAAGAAGAACTTGTTAAGTTGCGTGAAGCGTGTAAATTAGCATCTGATGTTTTGGTTATGATCGAACCTTATGTAAAAGAAGGGGTGACGACGGGAGAATTGGATCGCATTTGTCATGATTACATGGTGAACGTACAAAAAGTGATTCCTGCTTGCTTAAATTATCATGGTTTCCCGAAAGCAACCTGTATTTCTATAAATGAAGTAGTTTGCCATGGTATTCCAAGCGACGATAAAAAATTAAAACAGGGCGATATTGTTAATATTGATGTAACCGTGATTAAAGACGGTTATTTCGGAGACAACTCTAAGATGTATGTCGTGGGTGAAACCAATATTCGTAGCCAAAAATTGGTTGAAGCGGCACAAGAAGCGCTTTATGTGGGATTACGTACGGTTAAGCCGGGTATTCGTTTAAATGAAATTGGTAAAGCGGTACAAAAATATACTGAAAGCCAAGGCTTTAGCGTAGTACGAGAGTACTGTGGCCACGGTGTGGGAACTGAATTCCACTGCGAACCTCAAGTATTACACTATTATGCTGATGACGGTGGTGTGATTTTAAAACCAGGCATGGTATTCACCATTGAGCCAATGATTAATGCGGGTAAAAAAGAAGTACGCATTATGGGCGATGGTTGGACAGTAAAAACCAAAGACCGTAGCCATTCAGCGCAATATGAGCATCAAATTGTGGTTACCGAAAACGGTTGTGAAGTGATGACAATCCGTGATGAAGAAATTGCGGAAGGTCGAATTCAACGTATGATGGTCAATATTTAAAGCATTAAAAGAAAATTTGATTTATGATGAGATTTAGAACTTTCCTTCTGATCAGTTTAGTTATCGTATTTTTTGCGTGCCTTCCCCTTATTATTTTTGAGGTGATAGGAGAAGGAGAGCCTGCAATAGGTTTAGTGTGGATTGGCTTCTTCGTTACACTACCAATTGGTGCAGTTGTACTAGGTGTCTTTTGGATCTGTTCAGTGTTTCATTGGATATTTGACAAAGATTAATTCCCATCATGGTTATTGAAAGCTCATTTTTATGGGCTTTTTATTTAATTAAGAGAACGGTATGCTTTTTCCTTATCATTTCGATTCTCCACTCACGCCAAGTGCGGTCAAAATTCAGCGTGAAAATTTGAAGGAATTGGAACGTCAGCATTTTTCTGATTATTCTGTTTTTGAGTTGATTGCTAACCGTACACAATTTTGTGATGATTTGTTAAAACAGCTTTGGCAGCAATTTGAATTAGATAAAGCTTATCTTACCTTAATTGCGGTAGGTGGTTATGGCAGACAAGAAATGTTTCCTTTATCTGATTTGGATGTTCTTATTCTTTCAAAAGAAGAAAGAGGCATTGAAGCGGAAGAAAAAATTGCTCAGTTTGTGCAGTTCTTATGGGATTGTGGATTCGACGTAGGGCATAGTGTTCGTTCTTTGGAAGAATGTGAAAAGGAAGGTAAACAAGACATTACTATTGCCACCAATTTGCTTGAGTCTCGTTATTTATCGGGAGATATATCCCTTTTCAATGCTTTAGAAGAAATACTGAAAAAGCCAGATTTTTGGGCGGTAAAATCATTTTTTGATGCCAAAGTACAAGAGCAAATTGAACGTTATCAGCGTTATCACAACACCAGTTACAATTTAGAACCCGATTTAAAATACAGCCCAGGTGGTTTGCGGGATCTTCACCTTTTATATTGGATCGCCTTACGCCACACAGGAGAAATGACCCTTAATGGCATTTTGGAAAGCGGCTTTATTTACCCATCAGAACACCAACAATTATTAGACAGCCAAGAATTTTTATTCAAAGTGCGGTTCGCTTTACACTTGATTTTAAAACGTTATGACAACCGACTGCTGTTTGATCGTCAAATCAAAGTGAGCGAGATGCTTGGTTTTGAAGGCGACGGGAACCGTGGTGTCGAAAAAATGATGAAACGTTTTTTCCAAGCTTTACGCACGATTTCTCGTTTGACCGATATCCTGATTAAGCACTATAAGGAGCATTTTTTATCAATAGATGGCGAGCTCTCTATTCATCCTTTGGATGAGAATTTTGAATTAGTGAATCAAAGTTTGTGTTTACGCAAGGAAGATGTGTTTTTACGTTCACCGGATCGTATTTTGGATCTTTTTTTCTATCTTACGCAGCATGAACAAGCCGAAATTCATTCCTCAACATTACGCCAACTTCAGATTGCGTTGGAAAGTTTGACGCAGAAATTGTGTGATATTCCTGAAGCAAGGGAGAAGTTTATTCGGTTATTTAATCAACCAAAAGCGATTCAGCGAGCATTCCTCCCAATGCACCAATATGGTGTGTTAACGGCTTATTTGCCACAATGGCAGGGGATTGAAGGCTTGATGCAATTTGATCTCTTCCATATTTACACTGTGGATGAGCATACCTTGCGAGTGATGTTGAAGTTGGAAAGTTTCTTAGCTGAAGACGAAGCAGAATCTCATCCCATTTGCCATCAAATATTTAGTCAAATTTCTGACCGAACTTTGCTTTATGTTGCCACACTTTTCCATGATATAGCGAAAGGGCGAGGGGGGGATCATGCGGAGTTAGGGTCTGAAGATATCGCTGACTTTGCTCGTTTGCATGGTTTTGATCGTCGAGAAATTGAAACAATGATCTGGTTGGTGAAAGAACATCTGCTCATGTCAATTACCGCACAGCGTCGAGATATTCATGATCCCGAAGTCGTGATGAACTTTGCAGAAAATGTGCAAAATCGAGTTCGTTTAGATTATCTCACTTGTCTGACCGTTGCGGATATTTGTGCGACAAATGGTACATTATGGAATAGCTGGAAGCGTTCTCTTTTTGCCTCTTTATACGATTATACGGCGCAACAATTCCGACAAGGGATGGATTTGCTATTAGATAATGAAGAAAAGATCCTTGAAAATCGTCAGTTGGCTTTGGCAATTTTATCCAAAGAACAACCAGAATTATTGGAAGAGAAAATTTCAGCGTTGTGGCAGCGTTGCCCATCTGATTATTTCTTACGAAATAGTCCAAAACAAATTGCGTGGCATACAGAGTTATTAGCTGAATTTGGTGGTGAAGTACTCGTTAAAATCAGTAACCGTTTTTCTTCCGGCGGAACAGAAATTTTCGTTTATTCTCCTGATCAAACCAATTTATTTAATAAAGTGGTCTCAACCATTGGCGCGAAAAAATTCAGTATTCATGATGCGCAAATTTTAACATCCGATGATGGCTACGTATTCGACAGCTTTATCATCACAGAATTAAATGGTGAATTGGTTCGTTCAGAACGTCGCAGAGAATTAGAGACGGTATTAACCTCTGTTTTATTAGGTGAAAAATTGCCATCCATGTCTTTTGCAAATAATCGACAGTTGCAACATTTTACCGTAAAAACAGATGTGCGTTTTTTGAAAGAAACCAAAAAAGAGCATACCGAATTAGAAGTGGTAGCCTTAGATAAACCCGGTTTATTGGCTCAAATCAGTCAAATTTTTAGCGAGTTAAAACTCAATATTTGTAATGCAAAAATTACGACTGTGGGAGAAAAAGCCGAAGACTTCTTCATTCTGACAAATGAAAACGGAATCGCATTAAGCGAAGAGGAAAGGGGATTGTTAGAAAACGTGCTCTATGAACGTTTATAATATGAAATAAAAAAGTGCGGTTAAATTTAACCGCACTTTTTATATTTAAGCCACTGCGGCAAATGCAATATCAGCGGCAGTAAGCGTTTTTTCAATGTCTTCATTTGTATGTGCTAAAGACATAAAGCCTGCTTCAAAAGCAGAAGGAGCAAGGTAAACACCTTGATCGAGCATTTTATGGAAGAATATTTTGAATTTTTCGGTATCACATTTCATGACTTCTGCATAAGAGGTAACTTGTTTTTGGTCAGTGAAGAAAATACCAAACATGCCGCCTACATGATTAATTACAAATGGCACATTGTGTTTTTGAGCTAATGCTTTTAAGCCGTCACAAAGTTTAGTGGTTAATTCTGCAAGGTGTTGCTCGTTACCTGCTTTTTTCAATTCGGTTAAACAGGCTAAACCTGCCGCCATTGCAATCGGGTTACCTGAAAGAGTACCTGCTTGATAAACAGGGCCGGTTGGTGCGAGGTGTTGCATAATCACTTTTTTACCGCCAACAGCACCCACTGGCATACCGCCACCAATGACTTTACCTAATGTGGTGAGATCAGGTGTTACACCATAGTAAGCTTGTGCACCCGCAAGTGAAACACGGAAACCCGTCATGACTTCATCAATAATGAAAAGTGCACCATATTGGTCACAAATTTCACGAATGCCTTGTAAGAAACCTTCTTTTGGCGGAATACAGTTCATGTTGCCTGCGACAGGTTCAATAATCACACAAGCGATGTCGTTAGGAAATTCTTCAAATAATTTTTTAACAGAATCAAGATTGTTATATTCTGCAGTTAAAGTGTGTTTTGCAAAATCTTCAGGCACACCTGGTGAGCTTGGTTGACCAAGTGTTAACGCCCCCGATCCTGCTTTTACTAGAAGTGAATCAGAATGGCCGTGGTAACAACCTTCAAATTTTAAGATTTTGCTTCTATTTGTATAACCACGCGCAAGACGAATGGCTGTCATGGTTGCTTCAGTACCTGAACTCACCATACGAACCATTTCAATTGATGGCACAATTTCACAGACCAATTCTGCTAAATCAATTTCAGATGGTGTTGGCGCACCAAAGCTTAAACCATTCTCCGCTGCTTTTAATACAGCATCTAAAATAGCAGGGTGATTGTGACCTAAAATCATTGGCCCCCAAGAACCCACATAATCGATATATTGTTTGCCTTCGGTATCGTAAATGTAAGCGCCTTTGGCTTTTTGAATAAATACGGGTGTGCCACCTACGCCTTTAAAAGCACGAACAGGGGAGTTTACACCACCAGGAATAACTTCTTGTGCACGAGAGAAAAGTGCGGTTGATTTTGTCATGATTTTTAATCCTTATATTAAAAGTGGGCATATTGTACTAAAAAACTGAATTTGAGAAAAATTTTTGTGTGCTGATTTTTCTTTATGTTATCCTTTGCAAAAAATTTTTAGGATAAAAACTATGCTAAGTCTTCTCGTTACTTTTTTAGGGGCATTTTTAACCTTAATTGTCATGCGACCAATTGCCAATAAAATTGGCTTGGTTGATAAACCGAATTATCGTAAACGTCACCAAGGTGCAATTCCCCTTATTGGCGGTGTTTCTCTTTTCATGGGAAACCTTTGCTATTATTTAATGGAGTGGGATCAACTTCGTTTACCGTATCTTTATATATTCAGTATTTTTGTTCTACTGGCAATTGGTATCTTAGATGACCGCTTCGATATTAGCCCTTTCTTGCGTGCAGGAATTCAAGCGGTGCTTGCGATTTTAATGATCGACTTAGGTAATGTTTATTTAGATCATTTAGGCCAAATTCTCGGGCCATTCCAATTAACACTTGGTTCTATCGGATTGATTATTACCGTATTTGCCACAATCGCGATTATTAATGCCTTTAATATGATTGATGGTATTGATGGATTGCTAGGAGGGTTGTCAATTGTTTCATTTGCTGCCATCGGTATCTTGATGTTCCGTGATGGACAGATGGATATGGCATATTGGAGTTTTGGCTTAATTGTAGCGATTTTACCTTATCTATTATTAAACTTAGGGATTCCGTTCGGGCCAAAATATAAAGTTTTCATGGGCGATGCAGGAAGTACTTTAATCGGCTTTACTATTATTTGGATTCTACTTTTAAGTACGCAAGGGAAAGGACATCCGATGAATCCAGTGACCGCACTTTGGATTATTGCTGTTCCTTTAATTGATATGGTGGCAATTATTTATCGCCGTTTACGCAAAGGGAAAAGTCCATTCCGTCCGGATCGCTTACATGTACACCACTTAATGGTTCGTGCAGGATTAACCTCTCGCCAAGCCTTTTTATTAATTACCTTCTTTGCAGCCATTTGTGCCACAATTGGGATCTTAGGCGAAGTCTTCTATATTAATGAATGGGCAATGTTTATTGCGTTTATTGTATTATTCTTCCTTTATGCTTATTCAATTACAAAAGCATGGAAAATCACCCGATGGGTACGAAGAATGAAACGTCGAGCACGTCGTAACAAGCAATAAATTAAATAAAAAGGATAGCAATTTGCTATCTTTTTTACGTTTTAGCACTAAAAATAAACGAATACATAATAAATTCTATACAAATTGAACAAAAATTTATCTTTTGATATTTTTTTTCAAAAAAGTGCTAGACAAGGTATTTGGAAATCATTAATATACGCCCCTGCAACGACGCAGTAACGCGTTCGTAGCTCAGTTGGATAGAGCGTTGGCCTCCGGAGCCAAAGGTCGCAAGTTCGAATCTTGTCGAGCGCGCCATAAGTCAATGCGGTAAACAACTAATCAATGGTGGCTATAGCTCAGTTGGTAGAGCCCTGGATTGTGATTCCAGTTGTCGTGGGTTCGAATCCCATTAGCCACCCCATTTTCTCTTAATTGAGAAATCTGACGGCGAGTAGCGCAGCTTGGTAGCGCAACTGGTTTGGGACCAGTGGGTCGTAGGTTCAAATCCTATCTCGCCGACCAATTATTTTTTTTGCTCTTTAACAATATATCAGACAATCTGTGTGGGCACTTGTTGATTGACTTGTTTTAAAAATATTTTTTAATTTTGAAGTCTTAATAGGTGCTAACTAGAAATTCATAATACTTTTTTAAGTAGTGACATTTTATGTCAGCAGTATTGAGCGATTGAACTTGAATTGAAGAGTTTGATCATGGCTCAGATTGAACGCTGGCGGCAGGCTTAACACATGCAAGTCGAACGGTAACATAAAGAAGCTTGCTTCTTTGATGACGAGTGGCGGACGGGTGAGTAATGCTTGGGAATCTAGCTTATGGAGGGGGATAACTACGGGAAACTGTAGCTAATACCGCGTAATATCGAAAGATTAAAGTGTGGGACCTTCGGGCCACATGCCATAGGATGAGCCCAAGTGGGATTAGGTAGTTGGTGAGGTAAAGGCTCACCAAGCCGACGATCTCTAGCTGGTCTGAGAGGATGACCAGCCACACTGGGACTGAGACACGGCCCAGACTCCTACGGGAGGCAGCAGTGGGGAATATTGCGCAATGGGGGCAACCCTGACGCAGCCATGCCGCGTGAATGAAGAAGGCCTTCGGGTTGTAAAGTTCTTTCGGTAGCGAGGAAGGCATTTAGTTTAATAGACTAAGTGATTGACGTTAACTACAGAAGAAGCACCGGCTAACTCCGTGCCAGCAGCCGCGGTAATACGGAGGGTGCGAGCGTTAATCGGAATAACTGGGCGTAAAGGGCACGCAGGCGGACTTTTAAGTGAGGTGTGAAAGCCCCGGGCTTAACCTGGGAATTGCATTTCAGACTGGGAGTCTAGAGTACTTTAGGGAGGGGTAGAATTCCACGTGTAGCGGTGAAATGCGTAGAGATGTGGAGGAATACCGAAGGCGAAGGCAGCCCCTTGGGAATGTACTGACGCTCATGTGCGAAAGCGTGGGGAGCAAACAGGATTAGATACCCTGGTAGTCCACGCTGTAAACGATGTCGATTTGGGGGTTGAACTTTAAGTTTGGCGCCCGTAGCTAACGTGATAAATCGACCGCCTGGGGAGTACGGCCGCAAGGTTAAAACTCAAATGAATTGACGGGGGCCCGCACAAGCGGTGGAGCATGTGGTTTAATTCGATGCAACGCGAAGAACCTTACCTACTCTTGACATCCAGAGAACTTTCCAGAGATGGATTGGTGCCTTCGGGAACTCTGAGACAGGTGCTGCATGGCTGTCGTCAGCTCGTGTTGTGAAATGTTGGGTTAAGTCCCGCAACGAGCGCAACCCTTATCCTTTGTTGCCAGCGATTTGGTCGGGAACTCAAAGGAGACTGCCGGTGATAAACCGGAGGAAGGTGGGGATGACGTCAAGTCATCATGGCCCTTACGAGTAGGGCTACACACGTGCTACAATGGCGTATACAGAGGGAAGCGATAGTGCGAGCTGGAGCGAATCTCACAAAGTACGTCTAAGTCCGGATTGGAGTCTGCAACTCGACTCCATGAAGTCGGAATCGCTAGTAATCGCAAATCAGAATGTTGCGGTGAATACGTTCCCGGGCCTTGTACACACCGCCCGTCACACCATGGGAGTGGGTTGTACCAGAAGTAGATAGCTTAACCTTCGGGAGGGCGTTTACCACGGTATGATTCATGACTGGGGTGAAGTCGTAACAAGGTAACCGTAGGGGAACCTGCGGTTGGATCACCTCCTTACCAAAAACGAGAGACAATAAGTGTCCACACAGATTGATTGATATATTGTAGACAATATCGAGCAGAAAGCCGTTATTCCCTTGGGTCTGTAGCTCAGGTGGTTAGAGCGCACCCCTGATAAGGGTGAGGTCGGTGGTTCAAGTCCACTCAGACCCACCACTCAAACTGAGTGAGTGATTGAGGTGAATAAGGTAATAAATAAACGATGACATGGGGATATAGCTCAGCTGGGAGAGCGCCTGCCTTGCACGCAGGAGGTCAGCGGTTCGATCCCGCTTATCTCCACCACTTATCATCGTTAAGTAAATTGAGTTTTTATACTTAATGAGTTTATTTAACGATGATAACTGAAAATGTTATTTCTGTTCTTTAACAACCAGGAAACAAGCTGAAAAACTGAAGAGACTTTCAAGTCCTTTTAAAGGATAAGAAAAAGTCTGAGTAAGAAGAAAATCTTGATTGAACAAAAGCAATCAAGTGTTTAGTTGAAAAACACAACATCAAGAATTTTTGAGGTTGTATAGTTAAGTGACTAAGCGTACAAGGTGGATGCCTTGGCAATCAGAGGCGATGAAGGACGTGCTAATCTGCGAAAAGCTTGGATGAGTCGATAAGAGGCGTTTAATCCAAGATGTCCGAATGGGGAAACCCAGTAGATGAAGAATCTACTATCACTTAGTGAATACATAGGTAAGTGAGGCAAACCGGGAGAACTGAAACATCTAAGTACCCCGAGGAAAAGAAATCAACCGAGATTTCGTTAGTAGCGGCGAGCGAACGCGAAGGAGCCTGTTAGTGATAATGACAGAGACAGAGGAACAAGCTGGGAAGCTTGGCGATACAGGGTGATAGCCCCGTACTCGAAGTCCAGGTCATGGTACTAAGCTAACGATAAGTAGGGCGGGACACGTGATATCCTGTTTGAAGATGGGGGGACCATCCTCCAAGGCTAAATACTCCTGATTGACCGATAGTGAACCAGTACTGTGAAGGAAAGGCGAAAAGAACCCCGGTGAGGGGAGTGAAATAGAACCTGAAACCTTGTACGTACAAGCAGTGGGAGCCCTTTAAGGGTGACTGCGTACCTTTTGTATAATGGGTCAGCGACTTATATTTTGTAGCGAGGTTAACCGAATAGGGGAGCCGAAGGGAAACCGAGTCTTAACTGGGCGTTTAGTTGCAAGGTATAGACCCGAAACCCGGTGATCTAGCCATGGGCAGGTTGAAGGTTGGGTAACACTAACTGGAGGACCGAACCGACTAATGTTGAAAAATTAGCGGATGACTTGTGGCTGGGGGTGAAAGGCCAATCAAACCGGGAGATAGCTGGTTCTCCCCGAAATCTATTTAGGTAGAGCCTTGAGCGGACACCTTCGGGGGTAGAGCACTGTTTCGGCTAGGGGTCCATCCCGGATTACCAACCCGATGCAAACTACGAATACCGAAGAGTGATACTCAGGAGACACACGGCGGGTGCTAACGTCCGTCGTGGAGAGGGAAACAACCCAGACCGCCAGCTAAGGTCCCAAAGTCTATATTAAGTGGGAAACGAAGTGGGAAGGCTTAGACAGCTAGGATGTTGGCTTAGAAGCAGCCATCATTTAAAGAAAGCGTAATAGCTCACTAGTCGAGTCGGCCTGCGCGGAAGATGTAACGGGGCTCAAATATAGCACCGAAGCTGCGGCATCAGACGAAAGTCTGTTGGGTAGGGGAGCGTTCTGTAAGCGGATGAAGGTGAATCGAGAGGTTTGCTGGACGTATCAGAAGTGCGAATGCTGACATAAGTAACGATAAAACGGGTGAAAAACCCGTTCGCCGGAAGACCAAGGGTTCCTGTCCAACGTTAATCGGGGCAGGGTGAGTCGGCCCCTAAGGCGAGGCTGAAAAGCGTAGTCGATGGGAAACGGGTTAATATTCCCGTACTTGGATAAACTGCGATGTGGGGACGGAGCAGGTTAGGTTATCGCACTGTTGGATATGTGCGTTTAAGTTTGTAGGTGGGAAGTTTAGGCAAATCCGGACTTCTATTAAACACTGAGAGATGATGACGAGGCTCTACGGAGCTGAAGTAACCGATACCACACTTCCAGGAAAAGCCACTAAGCTTCAGGTTTATCTAAACCGTACTGAAAACCGACACAGGTGGTCAGGTAGAGAATACTCAGGCGCTTGAGAGAACTCGGGTGAAGGAACTAGGCAAAATAGCACCGTAACTTCGGGAGAAGGTGCGCCGGCGTAGATTGTAGTCCCTTGCGGGCGAAGGTTGAACCGGTCGAAGATACCAGCTGGCTGCAACTGTTTATTAAAAACACAGCACTCTGCAAACACGAAAGTGGACGTATAGGGTGTGATGCCTGCCCGGTGCTGGAAGGTTAATTGATGGTGTAATCGAAAGAGAAGCTCCTGATCGAAGCCCCAGTAAACGGCGGCCGTAACTATAACGGTCCTAAGGTAGCGAAATTCCTTGTCGGGTAAGTTCCGACCTGCACGAATGGCATAATGATGGCCAGGCTGTCTCCACCCGAGACTCAGTGAAATTGAAATCGCCGTGAAGATGCGGTGTACCCGCGGCTAGACGGAAAGACCCCGTGAACCTTTACTATAGCTTGACACTGAACATTGAATTTTGATGTGTAGGATAGGTGGGAGCCTTAGAAGCAGTCACGCCAGTGATTGTGGAGGCGTCCTTGAAATACCACCCTTTAACGTTTGATGTTCTAACGAAGATTACGAAACGTGGTCTCGGACAGTGTCTGGTGGGTAGTTTGACTGGGGCGGTCTCCTCCCAAAGAGTAACGGAGGAGCACGAAGGTTTGCTAATGACGGTCGGACATCGTCAGGTTAGTGCAATGGTATAAGCAAGCTTAACTGCGAGACAGACAAGTCGAGCAGGTACGAAAGTAGGTCATAGTGATCCGGTGGTTCTGAATGGAAGGGCCATCGCTCAACGGATAAAAGGTACTCCGGGGATAACAGGCTGATACCGCCCAAGAGTTCATATCGACGGCGGTGTTTGGCACCTCGATGTCGGCTCATCACATCCTGGGGCTGAAGTAGGTCCCAAGGGTATGGCTGTTCGCCATTTAAAGTGGTACGCGAGCTGGGTTTAGAACGTCGTGAGACAGTTCGGTCCCTATCTGCCGTGGGCGTTGGAGAATTGGTTGGGGCTGCTCCTAGTACGAGAGGACCGGAGTGGACGCACCACTGGTGTTCCGGTTGTGTCGCCAGACGCATTGCCGGGTAGCTAAGTGCGGAAGAGATAAGTGCTGAAAGCATCTAAGCACGAAACTTGCCAAGAGATGAGTTCTCCCAGATTTAAAATCTGTAAGGGTTGTTTAAGACTAAGACGTAGATAGGTCTGGTGTGTAAGCGGTGCGAGCCGTTGAGCTAACAGATACTAATTGCCCGAGAGGCTTAACTATACAACGCTCAAGGGTTTTGGGTGTTGAGAAGACGAAACAGACTCAGAGAAGAAAGAGAAGAAAGTTTTGAAGGTTATCAGCTTGTTTGGTTGTGAGCGCTAGAGATAGCGGAACAGAAAGAGAGAAAAGTTATTAAAGGAATAATCCTGGCGGCGATAGAGCGGTGGTCCCACCTGACCCCATACCGAACTCAGAAGTGAAACGCCGATGCGCCGATGGTAGTGTGGGGCTTCCCCATGTGAGAGTAGGACACCGCCAGGTAATGAATGTGAACCCCGAGCTGAATGGCTTGGGGTTTTTGTTTTATATAAAACATTAGAATTCATATATAAATGAGTCTAATAATGATAAAATCTTCGCCTATTTCTAGATAGCAATAATTATGAAAAAACAGATAAGTAAGATCTTTTCCAGTGATGGCGAATTGAGTAAGAATATCAAAGGATTTAAGCCACGAGCAGAACAGCTCGAAATGGCTCAATCAGTAGGATATGCTATCCAAAATAAGCGACCGCTTGTTGTAGAAGCTGGAACAGGTACTGGAAAGACTTTTGCTTATTTAGCACCGGCACTTATTGCAGGAAAGAAAACGATTATTTCAACCGGCTCTAAAAATCTACAAGATCAACTCTTTTCAAGAGATCTACCTGCCATAAAAAAAGCCTTAAATTATTCTGGAAAAATTGCATTATTGAAAGGGCGATCCAATTACTTATGTTTGGAACGACTGGATCAGGTTATCGCTCAAGGTGTGCTTGGGGATAAATCTGTTTTAGCCGATTTAAGTAAAGTAAGAAAATGGAATAATGCGACGAAAACAGGTGATTTGACCGAATGTATAGAATTGGCTGAAGATAGCCCGATTTTGCCTCAATTGACGAGCACGGCAGAAAGTTGTTTAGGAACAGATTGTCCCAACTACACTGAATGTTATGTTGCACAAGCTCGTAAAAAGGCATTAAATGCAGATCTCGTTGTTGTAAATCATCATCTTTTCTTTGCTGATATGGCGGTAAAAGAAAGTGGCTTTGGTGAGCTTATTCCCAATGCAGAAGTCATCATCTTTGACGAAGCACATCAACTTCCCGATATAGCAAGCCAGTACTTTGGCCAATCATTAACATCTCGCCAGCTATTTGATTTATGTAAAGATATCAATATTGTTTATCGTACAGAATTGAAAGATATGCCGCAGCTTGGCACAACTGCAGATACCTTGCTTAAAGTCATTCAAGATTTCCGTCTTCTTCTTGGAGAAGGAAATCAGCGAGGAAATTGGCGTGAGCTATTTAAACAAAGTGCGGTCAAAAAATCCGTAGAATTATTACAAGAAAAAATTGAATTTCTTTCTGAAGTGATCAAGATTGCACTAGGTCGTTCTCAAACACTGGATAGTATTTTTGAACGTACTGAAAGTATTAAAAATCAATTAATGCGTCTTTGTGATACGGCTATAGTCGGTTATTGCTACTGGTACGAAAGTATGGGACGACAATTTGGTTTGCATATTACACCACTAACTGTCGCAGATAAATTTGGTGAACAGCTAAATAATAAAGAAGCGGCTTGGATTTTCACCTCAGCGACTCTTGAAGTTGGCGGCACTTTTAATCATTTCTGTCAGCGACTAGGTATTGAGCAAGCAGAACAAAAAATTCTTCACAGTCCTTTTGATTATCCTAATCAATCGCTACTTTGCGTGCCACGCTATTTACCAGAAACGAATCAAAATAATACGTTACAAGCTCTTGGTGAAATGTTGTTGCCTATCATTGAAGCGAATAAAGGGCGATGCTTTGTGCTTTGTACTTCTTATTTAATGATGAGAGGCTTGGCAGAGTATTTTAGAGAAAAGAGTGAGCTTTCTATCTTATTACAAGGTGAAATGCCTAAAGCAAAATTACTCGAACAATTTATTCATGAAACTCATAGTGTACTGGTTGCAACCTCGAGCTTTTGGGAAGGTGTGGATGTCCGTGGTGATGCACTTTCCTTAGTCATTATTGATAAATTGCCTTTTACTGCACCAGATGAGCCTTTGCTAAAAGCACGTATTGAAGATTGTCGATTACAAGGTGGCGATCCATTTAATGATATACAGATCCCTGAAGCGGTTATTACGCTGAAACAAGGTGTAGGACGCCTAATTCGAGATGTAACAGATCGTGGTGCGGTAATTATTTGTGATAATCGTCTTGTTATGCGAAATTACGGCGAAACCTTTCTAAAAAGTTTACCTAATTCAACCCGTACCCGAGATCTCAACAAAGTGGTACAATTCTTACAAAATGAGAAAATGGATTAATAATGAAAAATATCACCTTATTAGCACTCGATACTTCAACAGAAGCCTGTTCTGTTGCACTTTGGCATAAAGGCGAAAAAACATATTTAGATGAATTAGCACAACGTACACACACAAAACGTATTCTTCCAATGATTGATGAGTTGCTTGTCAATTCAGGTATTAATTTGAAGCAAGTAGATGCGTTAGCATTTGGACGCGGTCCTGGTAGTTTTACTGGTGTTCGTGTCGGCGCAGGGATTGCGCAAGGGCTTGCATTTGGTGCTGATTTACCTGTTATTGCGATATCAAATTTAACAGCAATGGCTCAGGCTGCATTTGAATTATATCAAGCTGAAAATGTGGCAGCTGCCATTGATGCGAGAATGAATGAAGTTTATTTTTCTCAAGTAAAACGAGAAAAAGTGCGGTCAGAATTGGGTGAGTTTTTCCAATGGAATCCCGTGATTGAAGAACAAGTTTGCCAACCAGAAAAAGTACTTGAGCAATTTTCAGATTTATCGGCATACCGAGTCGGAACGGGTTGGACAGCGTATCCTCAATTTAAAGAAAACGGTTTAGAAGGAAGTGATATTATTTTACCTTCTGCACAATATATGCTTGAGCTTGCTTTAACAGATTATGCGCAGAATAAAGTCATATCTGCCTTAGAGATTGAGCCTGTTTATTTGCGTAATGAAGTAACTTGGAAAAAATTACCTGGGCGTGAATAATTTTCAAAAAGGAGTTGAAGATGAATAAAAAAACGATCTTAGTTTTGACCACACTTTCGACCACATTAGTGGGATGTGTTAATGCACCGAAAGGACTGGAAAAAGAACAATTTACTTTAAAATCATTATCTTCAATTCAACAGAGTGATTATAGCTGTCAGTGCAAATCAATTCGTTTAGGCGGAAAAGTATTAACAGCACAAGCCCAGCCGAATAAAACTAAAATTGAAGTATTAAGCTATCCAGTTTACTCAACCTCTGCAAAACCCATGATTGATGAACAACCTAATGGACGTTTTATTACTTATCTTGATGGTTTTGTTGAGCCTGAAAGTTTAAAAGACCAATTTATTACAATTGGCGGTACCTTACTGAAAACAGAACAAGGCAAGGTTGATCAGGCAAGCTACACTTACCCTGTAATTAAAACCAATCATTATCGTGTCTGGAGGCTTTCTCAAAGCTATTACTATCCAGATGATATGTGGGATGATTGGGGCTTTTTTGGTCGACGACCATATTATTGGTATGGTGAGCCTGAAATTCGCTATTATCTCTACTAACTAAATGATAAAATTAAGAAAATTTTCCAAAGAATAAGGATAAAAAATGGAAAAAGTTTGGTTTCAAAATTATCCAGAAGGTTCACCCACCACGCTGGATACCTCAAAATATGATTCGATTCTCGATATTTTAGATAAAGCAATTCGTGAGCATCCAGACCGTCCTGCTTATATCAATATGGGACAAGTGCTGACTTTTCGCAAATTAGAAGAGCGAAGCCGTACATTTGCTGCATATCTACAAAATGAATTAAAATTAAAACGTGGCGATCGTGTTGCTCTCATGATGCCTAATTTATTGCAATATCCTATTGCGCTTTTCGGTATCTTACGTGCGGGCCTAGTTGTCGTAAACGTGAATCCACTTTACACCCCACGTGAATTAGAACATCAGTTACAAGACAGCGGTGCAACGGCGATTGTTGTTGTTTCAAACTTCGCTTCAACCTTGGAAAAAATCGTGTTTAACACTAAAGTAAAACATGTAATTTTGACAAGAATGGGTGATCAGCTTTCTTTTGGTAAGCGTAATTTGGTCAATTTTGTCGTGAAATACGTCAAAAAGTTAGTGCCAAAATATAAATTACCGAATGCAGTGACTTTCCGTGAAGTGTTAAGTATTGGTAAATATCGCCAATATGTTCGTCCACAAGTGGATCGTGAAGATTTAGCTTTCTTACAGTATACAGGCGGTACAACAGGTGTTGCCAAAGGTGCAATGCTGACACATGGCAATATTATTACCAATATTTTCCAAGCGAAGTGGATTGCAGAGCCATTTATTGGCGATCATGCGAAGCAACGCATTGCTGTACTGGCTTTACCGCTTTATCATGTTTTTGCCTTAACGGTAAACTGTTTACTCTTCTTAGAGCTTGGCGTTACCGCGCTCTTAATTACGAACCCACGTGATATTGATGGTTTTGTTAAAGAGCTCAAAAAATACCGTTTTGAAGCGATTACTGGGGTGAATACCTTGTTTAATGCGCTACTTAATAATGAAAATTTCAAAGAAGTAGATTTTTCACGATTAAAACTTTCTGTTGGTGGCGGTATGGCGATCCAACAATCAGTCGCAACGCGTTGGCATGGTTTAACTGGCTGTAACATCATTGAGGGTTATGGCATGACAGAATGTTCACCGCTAATTGCCGCTTGTCCGATTAATGTGGTGAAACACAATGGTACAATCGGTGTACCAGTGCCAAATACCGATATTAAAATCATCAAAGATGATGGCTCGGAAGCACAACTTGGTGAAGCTGGAGAGCTTTGGGTTAAAGGTGAACAGGTCATGCGTGGGTATTGGCAACGTCCTGAAGCGACTGCTGAAGTGCTTCAAGATGGTTGGATGGCAACGGGTGATATCGTCATTATGGACGAGAGCTATAGCCTCCGTATTGTTGATCGCAAAAAAGATATGATCTTAGTTTCAGGCTTCAACGTTTATCCAAATGAAATCGAAGATGTGGTGATGCTAAATTATAAAGTCGCTGAAGTGGTCGCTATCGGCGTGCCACACGAAGTGTCAGGAGAAACCATTAAAATCTTTGTTGTGAAGAAAGATGATAGCCTCACGCATGATGAATTACGCCAACATTGCAGACAACATCTCACAGGTTATAAAGTCCCGAAAGATATTGAGTTTCGCGATGAATTGCCGAAAAGTAATGTAGGCAAAATTTTAAGACGCATACTGCGTGATGAAGAAATAGCAAAACGCGCGCAACATTAATTAAATCAGGGATATGTGTTCATATCCCTGTTTAGTCTGTACCTCTATTTGAAAATACATCCTATTACAATGATAAAAGAATGCCAAAATCAACCGCACTTTACATTAATTCAAAATAATGAAGAGCTTGCTCAGGTTTGTCAGTTAGCGCGTCAGCAAAGTGCGGTCGCTTTAGATACCGAATTTATGCGGGTATCGACCTATTATCCTAAATTAGGATTAATTCAACTTTATGATGGTGATCGTGTTTCATTGATCGATCCTTTATCCATTACTGATTTTTCACCTTTTGTGGAATTATTACGCGATCAGCAGGTGACAAAAATTTTACATGCTTGTAATGAAGATTTATTGGTTTTTTTGCAAGAGTTTGATGCACTTCCACAACCTATGATGGATACGCAAATTATGGCACGTTTTCTAGGTTTTGCTAATTCAGCGGGCCTAGCCAAATTGGTGTTACATTATTTGGGCGTTGAAATGGATAAAGGGGCAACACGTACAAACTGGCTAAAACGTCCACTTTCCCCTGTACAGCTACAATATGCCGCAGGGGATGTATGGTATCTCTTGCCAGTCTATCAAAAAATGCAAATAGAATTAGCACAATCACCTTGGCTCCAAGCGGTAATTGATGATTGCCAGCTTGCGATCTCTAAAACTAGTAAATTAGACGATCGCGATCCAAACAAAGCCTATTTAGAGATTCCGAATGTTTGGAAATTGAATCCGCTCGAATTAGCGCGTTTACAGCTATTAGCCAAATGGCGACAAGAAACGGCAATGGCACGAAATTTAGCCCTTTCTTATGTGGTTAAATCAGACAACCTTTGGAAAGTGGCAAAAAACAATCCTCGCAATACATCAGAAATGTTAGCGCTTGGCTTATCTGAAAATGAAGTCCGTGTACGTGGCAAAAAAATGCTTCAATTGCTAGCACAAAGCCGCCGAATTTCACCTTATGATTACCCTAAGCGTTTAGTGCGTATTGTGGACGATCCTCGTTATAAAAAGGCAATTCGATTGTTACAAGAAAAAGCTTATGAACTGACCCCAAAAGGATTAACCCACGATGTTCTGGCAAGTAAACGAAATTTAGAAGATCTCATTAAATGGGTCTGGTTAAAAAATGAAGATATGACAAAACAGCCCGATTTGCTTTTAGGGTGGCGAAGAGAGATTGGCTTGAAGCTGGTTGAATACTTAAAATCTGTAGAGTAGCCACTAAAAACAATTTTAAAAATAACCGCACTTTGAATCATCAAAAGTGCGGTTATTTTCTTTAGTGTTTTACAACAAAGGCTTTAATTAAGCTTGTGTTGCTTGGATCGCGGTTAATGCGATGGTGTAGATGATATCATCCACTAATGCACCACGAGATAAGTCATTAACCGGTTTACGCATACCTTGAAGCATTGGACCTACAGCGACTAAATCTGCAGAACGTTGTACCGCTTTATAGCCGATGTTACCTGCGTTGATATCAGGGAATACAAATACGTTTGCTTGACCTGCCACTTTAGAGTTTGGTGCTTTAGAAGCAGCCACATCTTTCATTACAGCTGCATCGTATTGTAATGGACCGTCGATTAATAAATCAGGACATTTTTCTTGTGCAATGCGAGTTGCTTCTTTTACTTTCTCTACAGATTGACCAGAACCAGAAGTACCGGTTGAGTAAGAAAGCATTGCGACTTTCGGATTTAAACCAAATGCTTTTGCAGATTCAGCAGATTGGATTGCGATTTCAGCCAGTTGTTCAGCGGTTGGCTCTGGGTTTACTGCACAGTCACCATACACTAATACTTGGTCTGGTAATAACATGAAGAATACAGACGAGATAATTGAGCTACCTGGTGCTGTTTTGATGATTTGCATCGGTGGACGAATGGTATTTGCAGTGGTGTGAACGGCACCAGAGACTAAACCATCTACTTTGCCCGCTTCTAACATCATCGTACCTAATACAACGGTGTCTTCTAATTGCGCACGTGCTTGTTCTTCCGTTAAACCTTTAGATTTACGTAATTCAACCAAACGAGCAACGTAATTTTCGCGTACGTCAGCTGGATTGATGATCGTTACGTCAGCGCCTAAAGTCACGCCTTGCTCTGCCGCAACTTTTTTCACAGATTCTGGATCCGCTAATAATACCGATTTTGCGATACCACGTTCAGCACAGATAGCTGCCGCTTTAACTGTACGAGGTTCATCACCTTCTGGTAATACGATGGTTTTACCTGCTTTGCGTGCCAAATCAGTTAATTTGAAACGGAATGCCGCTGGAGAAATACGCGCTTCACGAGCAAGTGGTGCAGAGATTGCATTCGCTAATGCTTGTGCATCTAAGGTTTTAATTTTGCCTGATTGTGCACCAAACACCCCTAAGATTTCAGTGTTGTTCACACCGCCAAATTCTGAAGCAATGGCTTCTACTAATGTGCCTTCTTCATTGTTTGCCACTAAGATAATTTGTGCATCTAAGGTTTGTGCAATCGCAAAGTTTAAGCTATTTGCAAAAGGCGCTTGAGCTGAAGGTTGAACACCTTTAACAACCACTAAATTTGCATTTAATGCTTGGAAATCAGCAACGATTTTTTCTAACAACACGTCTTTTTGATTATTTGCGATTAATGCTTGAGCGGCTTTTACATCTTCGACTGCATTGAATACGACAGCGCCTGTTGTTTTAGCTGCGTCTAGTGCTGCTGCTAAATTTGCTTCTGCGCTAGTTGGAATAAGAATAACTGCTTTAGTCATTTTGATATACCTTTTAATGAATGAAAAAACCTGCTGATTTCTCAGCAGGTTTGAAGGAAGTTGATTAGCCCGCTAAACGTGCTGTATCTTGTGCAATTACTAATTCTTCATTGGTTGGAAGAACGATCGCTTTAAATGCAGAGTCATCAGCAGTGATCACGCCTGATTTGCCAAAGCGAGCAGCAAGGTTGCGTTCTTTGTCTAATTTGATGCCGAATAATTTTAAGTGGCCTAATGCTAATTCACGAACGTGAGCAGAGTTTTCACCAATACCCCCCGTAAATGCGATGGCATCTAAGTGATCATCACCTAAAACGGCCATGTATGCACCGATGTACTTCGCTAAACGGTAGCTGTAAACATCTAATGCACGTTTTGCTTCTGGTTTAGATGCATCGTCGTAGTTATCTTCTGCATAACGGCAGTCACTTGTTACTTCAGTTAAACCTAAAAGACCTGATTTTTTCACTAAAGTCTCTTCGATTTGATCCATTGACATGCCTAAGTTTTTGTATAGGTAGAAAACGATCGCAGGGTCGATGTCACCACAACGTGTACCCATGACTAAACCTTCTAACGGGGTTAAACCCATAGATGTGTCAATACATTTACCGTTACGAACAACAGAAACAGAACCACCGTTACCTAAGTGACAGATGATTGCGTTTACTTGGTCTGCCGGTTTGCCTACGTATTCAGCGACTTCACGAGAAACGAAGTAGTGGCTGGTACCGTGTGCACCGTAACGACGTACACCATGTTCTTTGTAAAGTGAGTATGGAAGTGCATATAAGTATGCTTCTTCTGGCATGGTTTGGTGGAATGCTGTATCAAATACGACAACGTTCTTATCTTTTAAGTGTGGGAATGTTTTAAATGCTTCACGGATACCGATTAAGTGAGCAGGGTTGTGAAGCGGTGCAAATTGTGCAGCGTCTTCAATACCTTTAACCACTTCATCTGTTACAACAACAGATTGGGTGTATTTCTCACCACCGTGAACAATACGGTGACCAATCGAGGTGATAGAGTTTTTCAGCTCATCAGTCATAATGTTTGACGCGATGAAGTTAAGTGCTTCAGTGTGCGCTGCACCAGCACCTAAATCTGCACTACCTTTTTCACCGTTAAGTTTCCATTTGATACGAGCTTCAGGAAGATAAAATGCTTCTGCTAAGCCTGATAATTTTTCTTCACCTGTTGCAGGATCAAGGATTGCAAATTTTAATGAAGAACTACCACAGTTAAGGATGAGAACAAGTTTTGACATAGGAACCCTATTTTTGATTGAGGTTAATAAAAATCCATTCAAAAGAACGGAGTATAAATCTTATATAGAATACACCTTTTAGCGTATAAAATAAATTAACTGGAGGGTAAAAATACGATCTTTTATTAGAAAAGTTGAAAATTTCAACAATTTCTAGTCAGGGATGACAATTAAACCTAAACTAGAGTATTATAAGCGCAGTTATTTTCAAGGATGTTTTCATGTCATCATTTTTTTCAACCTTAAAACAAGGGCAAGTTTATTTGCAAACGTGGCCATTAGAAGCGAAGCTCGGCATGATTTTTCCCGAAAATCGCATTATTAAAGCCACAAAATTTGCACAAAAATTTATGCCTTTTATGGCAGTATTTGCGGTGGTTTGGCAGCAACTTTATGCCAAAGCAGATCTTACTGCATTTTCGCTTGCTATTTTGACCGCACTTTGTGCGTTAGCGATGCCATTTCAAGGTTTATATTGGTTGGGGAAACGAGCAAAATCACCCTTAGAACCGCAAAGTTCTCAGTGGTTTTATGAAATTAGTGAACGTTTGAGAAAACAACATGAAAGTTTGCCAACTGTGCAAGATAAACCGACATATCAGCACTTGGCAGAAGTATTACGAAAGGCACAGCAAAAATTAGATAAAGCATTTTGGCAAGAAATCTAGCAAATTGCTTCAAATTTAATTGACGCAAACGTTTTCCTTTTGTGTTTTTTTATGTAAAATATTGCGGTCGCAATGGCGACCCTTTTTAATTGAGAGACTATTTAATGATTGATTATATTATCATTGGCATCATCGCATTTTCGATTATCGTGAGTTTATTACGTGGGTTTGTGCGAGAGGTGATGTCCCTTGCAAGTTGGGTCGTTGCATTTATTGTCGCTAGCCAATTTTATCCTTATCTCGCCACTTATCTCACTCAAATCGAATCTGACTACGTGCGTAACGGCACCGCAATCGGCATTTTATTTGTTTTAACCTTAATCGTAGGTGGCATTGTTAATTATGTGATTAGCCAATTAGTGGATAAAACAGGACTTACCGGAACAGATCGTGTTCTCGGTGCGGCATTTGGCTTAATTCGTGGCGCGTTAATCGTTGCTGCGATCTTATTCTTCTTGGATACCTTCACTAACTTTGAACAAACCGATTGGTGGAAAGAATCAAAATTAATTCCTCATTTCGGCTTCATTATTGAATGGTTCTTCCAACAACTACAAGCAAGTTCTAGTTTTTTAAACTCAACTTTTAAACAATAAGGTAGTCAATCAGTATGTGTGGAATTGTCGGTATCGTTAGCCAAAATCCGGTTAATGAATCCATTTATGCAGCATTAACGTTATTACAGCATCGAGGTCAAGATGCGGCGGGGATTGTCACAATAGATGATGAAAACCGCTTTCGTTTGCGTAAGGCTAATGGTCTTGTAAGCGATGTATTCAGACAAGAACATATGTTACGTTTACAAGGTCATGCAGGCCTCGGACATGTACGTTATCCAACAGCCGGCAGTTCAAGTGTATCTGAAGCTCAGCCTTTCTATGTTAACTCACCTTATGGTTTAAGTCTTGTTCACAATGGTAACTTAACCAACTCAACCGAATTAAAAGATAAATTATTTAAAGAAGCACGTCGTCATATAAATACCAATTCGGATTCAGAACTTCTTCTCAATATTCTTGCTAATCATTTGGATAGAGTGAATAAATACCACCTCGATCCACAAGATATTTTTAATGCAATTCGTGCGACACACAAAGATATTCGTGGTGCTTACGCATGCTTAGCAATGATTATTGGACATGGCATGGTAGCATTTCGCGATCCGTTTGGTATTCGTCCTCTCGTGTTAGGTAAACGAGAAGAAAATGGTTCTGTGGAATATATGTTTGCCTCTGAAAGTGTGGCATTAGATGTTGCAGGTTTTGAATTAGTACGTGATGTTGCACCGGGCGAAGCGATTTATGTGACCTTTGATGGCAAACTTTATGCCGAGCAATGTGCCGAAAGTGCAGTCTTAAATCCGTGCATTTTTGAATACGTGTATTTTGCTCGCCCAGATTCGACGATAGATGGTGTGTCTGTTTATGCGGCACGTGTTCACATGGGCGAATATTTAGGTAAAAAAATTGCAAAAGAATGGGCTGATGAAGTAGACAACATTGATGTAGTGATTCCTGTACCTGAAACTTCAACGGATATAGCGTTACAGATTGCAAAAATTTTAGACAAACCTTATCGTCAAGGCTTTGTTAAAAACCGCTATGTTGGCCGTACGTTTATTATGCCTGGGCAAGCACAACGTATTAGCTCAGTTCGCCGTAAGCTCAATACAATCAAAGCTGAATTCAAAGATAAAAATGTGTTGTTAGTTGATGATTCCATTGTTCGTGGAACAACATCAGAACAAATTGTATGCATGGCTCGCGCTGCGGGTGCGAAGAAAATTTACTTTGCGTCAGCTGCACCAGAAATTCGTTATCCGAATGTGTATGGCATTGATATGCCAACAAAACAAGAGCTTATTGCCTGCGGTCGTAGTGTCGAAGAAATTGCAGAATTAATTGGTGTGGACAAATTGATCTTCCAAGATCTTGAAGCGTTAACAGAATCCGTTCGTCAAGAAAACCCTGCGATTAAAGGTTTTGATTGCTCAGTATTTACTGGCGAATATATTACAGGCGATATCACGCCAGAATATCTTGATAACATCGCTTCTCAACGTAACGATTCAGCAAAGAAAAAACGTGAAAAAGATGCGAGTAATCTCGAAATCCATAATGAAGGATAAAACAGTCTAAAAGTATAAAGCGCCAAATTCGATGAAGAGTTTGGTGCTTTTTCTTTTTAATTTAAAATGAAGAAAAAAATAACCGCACTTAGTATATTTGAAGTGCGGTTATTTTTTTATGTGTTTTAGTCTTTATAAAAATCGTTATAAAGTGTACTTTCAAACTGCACAAGTGGAGCGCGTTTCGTTTTACTTTCTAAATCACCAGTGGAGTAACCATTGATAAATTGAACAAAAGCCACTTTTTCACCTCGCGCATTGGTCATAAAACCGGCAAGGTTATAAACCCCTTTTAATGAGCCTGTTTTCGCGATGACATTTTTAACTAATGGTGGATTAATTAAGCCGCCGCGTCCGCTGATAGTGCCATCTACACCTGCAATCGGGAAGGTTTCCATTAAATGCAGTGTATCTTCATTTTTAGCGATGTACTCTAAAACAGAAAGCATAGTTTTTGGTGCAACTAAATTGTGACGAGAAAGGCCAGAACCATCTGCTAAAATGCTGTTGCCAAATTTAATGCCTTGTTTTTGTAATACTGATTTAACCGCCAATGTACCTAATTGGAATGAAGCTGGGCGTTTATAGTAGTTGTAGGCTACCGCTCTAAATAAAGCATCTGCAATCTGGTTATCTGATTTTTTCATCATTTTTTTCAATAACTCAGGCAGTGGTTTGGATAAATGTTGTGCAAGTTTTTGCCCTTGCTGTGGTTTTTGAGGCTGTTTCACTTTACCTGTAAATTCGATGCCAAGACGTTTTAGTTGGCGTTGAATAATAGCAGCCGCATAGGCATCTGGATCTTGTACTGCAAAACTAAGCCCAAAAGGTTTTGTTTGACGCGCAATACAGCCTTTCACCTGATAACGATTATTGTCATGAACCACCACATCTAACTGGCAATAACCAGATTCTTGCTGATCTGCAATATACACTTGTCCGAAAACTTGAATCGGGAATTGTGCAGGAACGTTAATTTTTACGGTTTCACCTACAGGTTGATTCGCATCCAGTTCTGCATAGAAACAGTTATTATCGATATTTGCCGCTGCTGGAGGAGAGTTAAAGCACATGGTGAGATCGTTCCAAATCCAACCCAATCCACGGTCGTGGCTCGCAAAGACAGAGGTATCTAACACGAGATCGCCATTAATTTTCTGAATACCTTGATTTTTTAAATTAGCGAGTAGGGTGTAAAGTTGTCCACTGGTGAGATCGGGATCGCCAGTAAATTGCACAACAAGATCGCCTTCTAAGGTATTATTCTGAATTTTTCCGTTACTTAAAAGTGAGGTTTCAAACTGGAAGGCATCACCTAATACCAATTTAGCCGCTACAGCGGTAAAGACTTTTTGCGTACTGGCTGGCAACATAAAGGTTGAACCATTGTAATCGGCGATAATTTGATCTTTATTGAGGTTTTTGGCAATGATGCCAGCCGATGCACCTTCCGGTAAATATTGGGTGATTGAAGTAACATCAACTTCAGCCATAGAAGAAAAAGAAAATCCGAGAGTGATAAATGCCGCTTTAAGTGCGGTCGAAATGGAAGATTTTTTACTCATTTTTGTACAGTTCTAGTTGCTATTTTTCTTAAGACGGATAATAATAAGCCCCGAACTCAATTGAGTAAATCATTTTTTATTTTTCATTGGCTACGGCAAGGTTGCAAGACGTTGTCGTGGTTTTGTTTTTACCAAATTTCAAGGAAAAAGAATGAAACAAATTCCAATGACCGTGCGCGGTGCGGAGTTATTACGAGAAGAATTAGATTTCTTAAAAAATGAGCGTCGCCCAGAAATTATCAAGGCGATAGCTGAAGCACGTGAGCACGGCGACTTAAAAGAAAATGCAGAATATCACGCCGCGCGTGAGCAACAAGGTTTTTGCGAGGGACGTATTCAAGAGATTGAAGGCAAACTTGCAAATTGTCAGGTTATCGATGTCACTAAATTACCTAATAACGGTAAAGTTATTTTTGGTGCTACAGTTGTATTAGTGAATACCGATACCGATGAAGAAGTGACTTATCAAATCGTAGGTGATGATGAGGCAGATATTAAATCAGGTTTGATTTCTGTGAATTCACCGATTGCCCGTGGTTTGATAGGCAAAGAGTTGGATGATACCGTGAATATCACCACACCAGGTGGAACGGTTGAGTTCGAGATTATTGAAGTTAATTACATCTAAAAAAACATCCCCTCAAATTGAGGGGATAACAATTATTTACGAGGCAGCTGTATTTTGCCTTCTTCGCTTGGTCTATAAAGAACCAAAATATGTCCGATAGTTTGAACGTTAGATGATTGTGTTTCACGCACGATCGCATCGATGATAAGTTGTTTGGTTTCACGATCTGCGCCAGCAATTTTCACTTTGATGAGTTCGTGATGATTTAATGCATTATCGATTTCGGCCAATACCCCTTCGGTTAAGCCGTTACCGCCAAGCATGACGACAGGACTAAGGTGATGAGCGAGTCCTTTTAAAAATTGTTTTTGTTTTGTTGATAAAATTGTCATAGGGAATCCTTTAATAAAATGAATATTTGTCATGAAGAGACCGAAAAAAACGGTCAGGAAAAATGTGGTTTTTCAGCACTTTTTGGTAAGCCTAGCCTTGAATTAGGCAGATTGTACCCAAATATAGATGAAACTACTACAAAAAATAGTACAAAAGATAGAGTTTATGGGAAAGAAAAAACGTTCAGCGAGTTCTTCTCGTTGGCTAAACGAACATTTTAAAGATCCGTTTGTTCAGAAAGCACACAAGCAAAAATTACGCTCTCGTGCTTACTTTAAACTAGATGAGATTCAACAAACAGATAAATTGTTCAAGCCAGGAATGACCGTAGTGGATCTCGGAGCTGCTCCAGGTGGTTGGTCACAATATGTCGTGAGCCAAATCGGTGGAAAGGGAAGAGTCATTGCGTGCGATATTTTGGACATGAATCCAATTGTCGGCGTTGATTTTTTACAAGGCGATTTCCGTGATGAAAACGTGTTGAATGCATTATTAGAACGGGTTGGGGAAGCTAAAGTTGATGTAGTGATGTCCGATATGGCACCGAATTTTAGTGGTATGCCATCGGTTGATATTCCGCGAGCAATGTATTTAGTGGAACTGGCTTTAGATATGTGTAAGCAAGTTTTGGCGAAAAAAGGCAGTTTTGTGGTCAAAGTATTCCAGGGAGAAGGCTTCGATGAGTATTTGCGTGAAATTCGTTCACTGTTTAGTGTAGTAAAAGTACGTAAGCCAGAGGCCTCTCGTGGACGTTCTCGTGAAGTTTACATTGTAGCGAGTGGTTATAAAGGCGAATAATTGCTTTGATAGCTTTTCATTGTGTCACGGATGAGATAGTATTTCGTTTTATTTTAATTAACTTAAGAAAGGCAGGTTAAACCTTGAACGATATGGTCAAAAATCTAGTTCTATGGGTTGTGGTTGCAGTTGTCATGATGACAGCTTACCAAAGTTTTAACTCCAATGGCGTGAGTGACTCAACAGATTACACAACTTTTGTGTATGATGTGAGTAATAGTCAAGTGAAAGAAGCGCGTTTTGATGCGAATGAAATCACTGTGACCAAAAATGACGGTTCTAAATATATGACCGTTATGCCACCGTTGGAAGATAAAAAACTCTTAGATGACTTATTAAATAAAAAAGTCAAAATCGAAGGTACGCCTTTTGAAAAACGTAGTTTACTATCACAAATTTTGATTTCGTGGTTCCCGATGCTATTCCTTGTTGGGGTATGGGTTTTCTTCATGCGCCAAATACAAGGTGGTGGCGGCAAAGCCATGAGCTTTGGTAAAAGCCGCGCTAAAATGCTGAACCAAGACCAAATCAAAGTCACTTTTGCAGATGTCGCAGGTTGTGATGAAGCAAAAGAAGAAGTGGGTGAAGTGGTCGATTTCTTGCGTGAACCGAAAAAATTCCAAAACCTTGGCGGTAAAATTCCAAAAGGGATTTTGATGGTTGGTCCTCCAGGTACAGGTAAAACTTTATTAGCTAAGGCTATTGCGGGTGAAGCAAAAGTACCTTTCTTTACCATTTCAGGTTCTGACTTTGTGGAGATGTTTGTGGGTGTTGGTGCTTCTCGTGTACGTGATATGTTCGAGCAAGCAAAGAAAAATGCACCATGCTTAATCTTTATTGATGAAATTGATGCGGTAGGTCGCCAACGTGGTGCAGGCTTAGGTGGTGGGCACGATGAGCGTGAACAAACCCTTAACCAAATGTTAGTTGAAATGGATGGTTTCGGTGGTAACGAAGGCGTAATTGTTATTGCCGCAACTAACCGTCCAGATGTACTTGACCCAGCATTAACTCGTCCAGGCCGTTTTGACCGTCAAGTTGTTGTAGGTTTACCGGATGTGAAAGGTCGTGAGCAAATTTTAAAAGTTCACATGCGTAAAGTCCCTGTGGCTGATGATGTAGATGCAATGACACTGGCTCGTGGTACACCTGGTTATTCAGGTGCAGATTTAGCGAACTTGGTGAATGAAGCGGCATTATTTGCTGCACGTAGCAATAAACGTACTGTATCGATGCTTGAGTTTGAAAAAGCCAAAGATAAGATCAATATGGGACCTGAACGCCGTACCATGATCATGACAGATAAACAAAAAGAATCGACAGCGTATCATGAAGCAGGTCACGCCATTGTGGGTTACTTAGTGCCTGAACATGATCCTGTACATAAAGTTACGATTATTCCTCGTGGCCGCGCATTAGGTGTGACTTTCTTCTTGCCTGAAGGTGATCAAATAAGTATCAGCCAAAAACAATTAGAAAGTAAGCTTTCAACTCTTTATGCAGGACGTTTAGCAGAAGATTTGATTTATGGTGAAGAAAATATTTCTACCGGTGCATCTAACGATATTAAAGTGGCAACCAATATTGCACGTAATATGGTGACCCAATGGGGCTTCTCAGATAAACTCGGTCCGATTCTTTATACCGAAGATGAAGGCGAAGTATTCTTAGGTCGCTCAATGGCGAAAGCAAAACATATGTCTGATGAAACAGCGCATGCGATTGATGAAGAAGTTCGTGCGATTGTGAATCGTAACTATGCGAGAGCAAGACAGATTTTGATCGACAATATGGATATTCTTCACGCCATGAAAGATGCGTTAGTGAAATATGAAACCATTGAAGAAGAACAAATCAAGCAGCTAATGAATCGTGAGCCTGTTACACCACCATCTGGTTGGGAAGATAACAAAGACACGAGCTCGAAAGCTAAGCCGCAAGAAGAAACCACTGAAAGTGCGGTTAATCATTCAGACGATTCTGAAGAGTAAGAATAAAGCCTTCCTAATTAGGAAGGCTTTTTTTATTTATAATGTCATTCTTTTCATCACTATATTCCGTTATAATCTAGCCTTTAAAATTTGATTTAAAAATTGACCGCACTTTATGAAACTTTACGCTAATAACAAATGTCTAGATTTATCATTACCTCAAATTATGGGAATTTTGAATTTCACGCCTGATTCATTTTCAGATGGCGGACAGTTTTTTAGTCTAGACAAAGCATTATTTCAAGTTGAAAAAATGCTCAAAGAAGGTGCAACAATTATTGATATTGGCGGGGAATCAACTCGACCAATAATGGCAGAAGAAGTGCCTGAAACTGAAGAGTTGCAACGAGTGATACCTCTTGTTGAAGCCGTGCAAAAACGTTTTGATTGTTGGATTTCAGTGGATACCTCTAAAGCAATTGTGATGCAAGAAGCAGCTAAGGTCGGCATGGATTTAATCAATGATATTCGTGCTTTACGTGAACCTGGTGCACTCGAAATAGCAGGACAGTTGAATTTACCCACTTGTATCATGCACATGCAAGGACAGCCGCGCACAATGCAGACTAATCCGCATTATGATGATGTAGTCCAAGATGTTTATCAGTTTTTAGAAGCTCGGACTAAAGCTTGTTTAGATGCGGGAATCGCTAAAGAAAATATCATTTGGGATATGGGGTTTTGTTTTGGTAAGACCGTGCAGCATAACTATAAACTTTTACAGCAATTAGCACACTTTTGTGAAAGTGGTTATCCCATTTTAGCAGGCCTTTCACGTAAATCGATGATTGGTGCCGTATTAGATAAACCCGTAACTGAACGTGTTGTGGGAAGTGTAGCTGGCGCATTAATTGCTGCACAAAATGGTGCGACTATTTTACGTGTGCATGATGTGGCTGAAACGGCAGATGCCCTGAAAGTATGGCAAGCTACGCAACAAGCGTAAGAAAGTAACAGATTTTATATGTTGTAGAATAAATGATTTCTGCAATATCAATTATTCAAATTTATAAGGAATAAACATGGCAAATCGTAAATATTTTGGTACAGATGGCGTACGTGGTAAAGTGGGTACTTATCCAATCACGCCTGATTTCGCATTGAAATTAGGTTGGGCTGCGGGTAAGGTTTTAGCTTCACAAGGTTCTCGCACAGTATTAATCGGAAAAGATACTCGTATTTCAGGTTATATGTTGGAATCTGCTCTTGAAGCAGGTTTAGCTGCAGCTGGCTTAACTGCTGCATTTACCGGCCCAATGCCAACCCCTGCCGTGGCTTATTTAACTCGTACTTTTCGTTTAGAAGCAGGCATTGTGATTTCTGCATCGCATAATCCTTACTATGATAATGGAATTAAATTCTTCTCTGCGGAAGGAACAAAATTACCGGACAATATTGAAGAGGCTATTGAAGCCATGCTCGATCAACCAATGGATTGCGTTGAATCAGCTGAATTAGGTAAAGCTCGTCGTATTAATGATGCGGCAGGTCGTTATATTGAATTTTGTAAGAGTACATTTCCAGCTCATCTTGGCTTAGATGGTTATAAAATCGTAGTGGACTGTGCAAATGGTGCGACTTACCATATTGCACCAAATGTATTACGTGAATTAGGCGCGGAAGTAATTGAAATTGGTGCGACTCCAAATGGGATTAATATCAATGAGAAATGTGGTGCAACTGATGTAAAAGCATTACAAGAAAAAGTGCTTGAAACCAAAGCGGATGTTGGTTTGGCTTATGATGGTGATGGTGACCGTATTATGATGGTGGATCACTTAGGTAATAAAGTGGATGGTGACCAAATCCTTTTCATTATTGCTCGCGAAGCACTACGTTCAGGCCAATTAAAAGGTGGGGTAGTAGGTACATTAATGAGTAATATGAGTCTAGAAATTGCCTTAAAGATGTTAGGTGTGCCTTTCGTACGCGCTAACGTTGGTGACCGTTATGTATTAGAAAAAATGGTAGAGCATGACTGGACATTAGGTGGAGAAAACTCAGGCCATATCATTATTGCTGATAAAAATACGACAGGTGATGGTATTATTGCATCACTAGCGGTATTAAGCGCAATGGTTCAACATCGTTTATCTTTAAACGAGCTTGCAAGTGCGGTGAAATTATTCCCTCAAGTACTCATTAATGTTCGTTTTGCGGGCGGTGATAATCCATTAGAAAGTGAAGCAGTAAAAGCGGTAGCTGCAGATGTGGAAAAACGTTTAGAAGGCAAAGGTCGAATTTTACTGCGTAAGTCTGGTACTGAGCCTCTTATTCGCGTCATGGTCGAATGTGAAGACGGTGTACTTGCAAAACAATGTGCAGAAGAAATTGCAGAAGCAGTGAAAGCGAATTAATAAAGTGGGGGCTTGCCCCCATTTTTGATCCATAAAATTTATCTTTTATTATTTTTAGGAAAGCAAAGACATGAAAATTTTTATTATGCGTCATGGAGAAGCTGAAGTTGTCTCTTCATCAGACGAGGCTCGGCATTTAACCGACTATGGACGCAAACAATCAATATTACAAGGTCAATGGCTTAAAACCCATCTAAATTCAACCGCACTTTCAGTTCAGAAAGTGATTGTCAGTCCTTATATACGAGCGCAAGAAACGTTTGAGCTTGTAAATTCAGCGTTAGACAATATTCTTAATGATGTTGAAACTTGGAGTGGGATTACACCTTATGGGAATGCGACTCTGGTAGCAGATTATTTATCTGTTTTGCAGGAACAAGGTGTTGAAAGTGTTCTGCTTGTTTCTCATTTACCTTTAGTAGGAAGTATTGTTTCAGAGCTTTATGGCAAGCGAAATCCAATCAGTTTTTACCCTTCAACGATTGTTCAAATTGACTGGAATGGTGAAAAAGGCACCATTGAAGCTTTCCATTATCCCAAAGAAAATGGTTAAAGTTGATTGAAGATAATATGAAAATAAAGTTTGATGTGATTTACTTTTTTGAACTATAACTATAGTTGACTCCAAAAGTCGCTAAATAACAAACACCTAGAAATGTGTATTTCTGGGTGTTTTTTTAAAATTTTTTTGATAGACTAAAAGTGAGCTATAACTGAATAGCTTAAATTAGCCATTATAATGATACAAGGAGAGTGTTATGAAAAATAACATTGAAGATAAAGCAACTGAAGTAAAAGATACGACAGTGAATGCAGCAACACAAGTTAAAGATGCATTATTGGCAGCGGCTAACTACATTAAAGATGCAGTGACACATAAAGCGTCTGAGGCAAAAGAAGTGGTCGAAGACAAAGCTACTGAAGTGAAAGATGTAACTGAAGATAAAGTATCTGAAGTAAGAAAAGCAGTTTCTGAAGCAAAAGAAGCAATCGATGATAAAGCTGCTGAAATGAAAAAAGCAATCGATGACAAATTTTCTGAAGTAAAAAGAGCCGTCGAAGATAAAGCATCAGAAGTGAAAAAAACAGTTTCAGAAGCAACAGATGAAGCGGCAGATAAAGCAGCCGAGCTAAAAGATGCGGCTGAAGACAAAGTTGCTGAAGTGAAAGATGCGGCTGAAGACAAAGTATCAGAAGCAAAAGAAGCAGTTTCTGAAGCAAAAGATACACTTGTAGACAAAGTAGTTAAATTAAAAGATGCAGTTGCAGATAAAGTTGCAGAAGTAAAAAATGCAGTTTTTGAAGCAAAAGATGAAGCAGCAGATAAAGCAGCTGAGCTAAAACATAAAGCTGAAGACAAAGCATCAGGAGCAAAAGAAGCTGTGGAAGATAAAGCTGCTGAAGTGAAAGATGCGGCTGAAGATAAAGCATCAGAAGTGAAAAAAGCAGTTTCAGAAGCAAAAGATGAAATAGCAGATAAAGCAGCTGAGCTAAAAGATGAAGCTGAAGATAAAGCATCAGAAGCAAAAGATACGGTCTTAGGTAAAGTAGCTAAATTAAAAGATGCTGTTGTAGATAAAGTTGCTGAAGTAAAACATGCAGTTTTTGAAGCAAAAGATGAAGCAGCAGATAAAGCAGCTGAGCTAAAACATAAAGCTGAAGACAAAGCATCAGGAGCAAAAGAAGCTGTGGAAGATAAAGCTGCTGAAGTGAAAGATGCGGCTGAAGATAAAGCAGCTGAGCTAAAAGATGAAGCTGAAGATAAAGCATCAGAAGCAAAAGATACGGTCTTAGGCAAAGTAGCTAAATTAAAAGATGCTGTTGTAGATAAAGTTGCTGAAGTAAAACATGCAGTTTTTGAAGCAAAAGATGAAGCAGCAGATAAAGCAGCTGAGTTAAAAGATGAAGCTGAAGATAAAGCATCAGAAGTGAAAAAAGCAGTTTCAGAAGCAAAAGATGAAGCAGCAGATAAAGCAGCTGAGCTAAAAGATGCAGCTGAAGATAAAGCTGTAAAAGCAAAAGAAGCTGTTGAAGGTAAAGTTGCTGAAGTAAAAGATTCGCTTTCAGAGGCAAAAGATGTAATGTCTTCTAAAGTTGAAGCTGCAAAAGATGCAACAGTAAGCGCGGCAGTACAAGTTAAAGATGCTGTGGTTGCAGCAGCTAACTATGTTAAACATGTTGCGGAAAATAAAATGACTGAAGCAAAAGATGCTGTGTGCTCTAAAGCAGAGGAAGTAAAAAATGTAGATTCTGAAACAAAAGATCAATCTGCAGCCGTAAAAAAGTAACTGAAAAGTAAAAACAATGGTTAAGGATTATTCAAGTTAACTGAGTTGGGTTGTTCAAAAAAAAAAACACAAAAAGTAATTTTATATCTTTTACAAAAATAAAATTTTTATAATGAACTTTTTACAAGTCTTTTTAAATTCATAGGGTTATAGTTGTTTTAGAGAGGTGTTATAAAAAAAACTATATCTTTAGAAATGTAAATTTTTTTGGAAGATGTTTTATTTTAAGTTTTTTTACGTAAACTAGATCACACAAAGCAAATAGCTTTGGATTAATTCTTAATTATAAAATGGAGAATGACAATGAAAAAATCAGTATTAGCCGTATTAGTATTAGGTGCATCTTTAGCCGTAACTGGTTGTTTCGATAAACAAGAAACAGCTCAAAAAGTTGAAGCAGCAAAAGATGCAACAGCAAATGCAGCAACACAAGTTAAAGATGCAGCAAAAGAAGCTGCAACTGATGTTAAAGATGCAGCAAAAGAAGTTGCAACTGATGTTAAAAATGCGGCAATTGACGCAAAAGATTCAGCTGCAAATAAAATGGCTGAAACAAAAGAAGCAGTAGCTGATAAAGCTTCTGAAATGAAAGATGCTGCTGCAAATAAAATGGCTGAGGCAAAAGATGCAATGTCTTCTAAAATGGAAGAAGTAAAAAATGCAGCTTCTGAAGCAAAAGATGCTGCAGCAGATAAAGCAGTTGAAATGAAAGATGCTGCAGCAGATAAAATGGCTGAAGCAAAAGAAGCAATGTCTTCTAAAATGGAAGCAGCAAAAAACTCAGTTTCAGAAACAAAAGATGCTGTAGTAGATAAAGCAGCTGAAATGAAAGATGCCGCAGCAGATAAAATGGCTGAAGCAAAAGATGCAATGTCTTCTAAAATGGAAGCAGCAAAAAACTCAGCTTCAGAAACAAAAGATGCTGTAGTAGATAAAGCAGCTGAAATAAAAGATGCGGCAGCGGATAAAGCGGCTGAAGCAAAAGATGCTACATCTGACAAAGCAGCTGAAGTGAAAGATGCTGTGACTAAATAATTAAACTTTTGTAAAATGAAAACCTATCAGAGATTATCTGGTAGGTTTTTCTTTTGGAGCAATAAAATGTTATGTGCAATTTATAAAAGTTTACGTAAACCAGGCTGCTATCTCTATATTTCGAAACGAGATGATTTTTCAGCTGTACCAGACGTATTAATGCAAAGTTTTGGTAAGCCTCAGTTTCTTATGCCATTTAATTTGAAGGGAAGCAAACCGCTTGTTCATGTAGATAAAAACGAGGTAATGGAAAAAATTACTCAGCAAGGATTTTATCTCCAAATGCCAAAACAAGATGATGGCTTGTTTAATAGTTTGAGTGAGATCAAATAAGCTTATTATTTTTTCGTAAAAATCTTCAAATATTGCTTTATCTCAATATTTTCTTCAAAAAACTCCTTTAAAATTCATCGCACTTTTAAAAGGAGAATGAAAATGAGTAGTTTCTTTGTGGCAGGTACAGATACCGATGTGGGCAAGACCACCGCCTGCCGTGCCATTATTCAGGCATTACAAGCAAAGGGCGTGCGAATTGTGGGTTATAAGCCGATTGCTTGTAGCTGTGAAGAGGGTATTTATCCTGTCGAAAATCAGTCTAATGAATCCCAAACAGATTATGATGCTGAAAATAATTCAGATGTGTTAGCTTTAATGGATGCAACGAATGAGCCAGTATCTTATCAAGAAGTAAATAGCTATACTTTTGCTCATTCCTTGCCGATGCTGACTCGAGATAAATCACGCATTAAATTAAGTAAGATTAATCAAGCCTTAACGATATTAGTTCAAAAATATCAATCTGTTGTCGTGGAAGGTTCATTTGGGTTACTCACCCCCATGGCGGAAGGTAAAAGCTTTGCTGATTGGGTTGTTGAGCATAAAATGCCTATTGTATTGGTTGTTGGCATTAAGGAAGGCTGTATCAACCATGCACTACTTACCGCTCAAGTAATTAAACAACTTGGTGTACCTTTATTAGGTTGGATTGCGAATCGAATTAATCCTTGCTTGGGCCACTACAAAGAAGTTATAGAGGTTTTAGAAACTCAGATTGATGCACCATTATTAGGGAAAATTCCTTATATCCATAAACCAGAATCCCAAGAGTTAGGACATTATTTAACGAATATTGATCGCTTAATGTATATGCAGACAGAATTAGTTAAATAGCAACTTTAAATAAAAAGTAATGCGGTTAAAACTTATTAGATTTTAACCGCACTTTTTTATTCTTCGCCTTCAGAAAGTTCTTTTTTCAGAATATCCTCTTCCGCGAGGCTAGATAAACGAGCAATGGCATTGCGATAAGAGATTTCAAGAGTTTCCCGACTGGTTGCAATAACACCTTGATCTACTAAGAATCCATCATTTACATCATATACCCAGCCATGTAGGGAGAGTTTTTGTCCACGTTCCCAAGCGCTTTTTACGATAGATGTGCGTCCTAGGTTATAAACTTGCTCTGCAACATTTAATTTAGTGAGCATATCTGAACGTTTTTCTGCTGAAAGATTGCCTAATAGATGCCCGTGTTTAAACCAAATATCACGAATATGGAGCAACCAGTTATTGATTAACCCTAGATCGTGATCTTGCATCGCTGCTTTAATACCACCACAATTTGTATGACCGCAAATAATAATATGTTCAATTTTTAGTACATCAACGGCATATTGTACAACTGAAAGGCAGTTAAAATCCGTATGAATAACTTGGTTAGCAACATTACGATGAACAAATAATTCGCCCGGTTCAAGATTTGTGAGTTTTTCAGCAGGAACTCGGCTATCCGAGCAGCCAATCCAAAGATAATGAGGTGTTTGGTGATCGGCAAGTTCTTTAAAATAAGTGGAATTTTCTTCTTTCATTCTTTGCGCCCAACTGTAGTTGTTTGCAAAGAGTTGTTTAATTTTGTCCATTTCTACTTTCCTTAATATGATGTATTTGAAAGATTGATTCAAACACAATAAATAAAATAGGGGATAAATTTATCGCCTAAAATGATGACCGCACTTTAAAGAAAGTGCGGTCAATTTAAACAATATTTTTAGAAATTTGCATTTCTTGGTGCGCGAGGGAATGGAATTACATCGCGAATATTTTGTACGCCAGTTACATAAACGATTAAGCGTTCAAAACCAAGACCGAAACCTGAATGTGGCACAGTACCATATTTACGAAGATCGCGATACCACCAGTAATCTTCAGGATTTAGACCCATTTCTTCCATGCGTTTATCTAATACGTCTAAACGTTCTTCACGTTGTGAACCACCAATGATTTCACCAATTCCAGGTGCGAGAACATCCATTGCAGCTACAGTTTTGCCATCGTCATTTAAACGCATATAGAAGGCTTTGATATCTTTCGGATAGTTTTTCACGACAACAGGTGATTTGAAATATTCTTCTGCTAAGAAACGTTCATGTTCAGAAGATAAATCGATCCCCCAAGAAACAGGGAATTCGAATTTCTTACCTGATTTTAATAACACGTCGATCGCATCGGTATAGTCGATTTGAGCAAAATCAGAGTTTACAAAGTTTTCTAAACGAGTAATAACATCTTTATCTACATGTTTTTCAAAGAATTTTAAGTCATCTTTACGTTCAGTAAGCACCGCACGGAAAACGTATTTCAACATGTCTTCTGCTAATTTCGCATTATCAGCAAGTGTTGCAAATGCAACTTCAGGTTCAACCATCCAGAATTCTGCAAGGTGACGAGTGGTATTTGAATTTTCAGCACGGAATGTTGGACCGAAAGTATAGATTTTGCTTAATGCACACGCGTAAGTCTCACCATTTAACTGGCCTGAAACGGTTAAAAATGATTCTTTGCCGAAGAAGTCTTGACTGAAATCGACTTTACCATCTTCACTACGAGGAAGATTTTCTAAATCAAGCGTTGAGACACGGAACATTTCACCCGCACCTTCAGTATCTGATGCAGTAATTAATGGGGTAGCGACCCAATAGAAACCTTGTTCATGGAAGAAGCGATGAATAGCTTGAGCTAAGCAGTGACGAACGCGTGCGACTGCACCGATAATATTGGTACGAGGACGTAAGTGTGCCACTTCACGTAAGTATTCAATTGAGTGACGTTTTGCTGCCATTGGATAAGTATCAGGATCTTCTACAAACCCTGTCACTTCTACTTTTTCAGCTTGAAGTTCAACAGCTTGACCTTCAGCAGGTGACTCAACAATAGTACCGGTTACGATAACAGAGCAACCCGTTGTTAAGCGTAAGACTTCGCTATCATAATTTTCAATATCGTTATTAACAATTGCTTGAATAGGGTCAAAGCAAGAGCCGTCATAAACAGTAAGGAAAGAAAGACCTGCTTTAGAGTCACGACGGGTACGGACCCATCCGCGTACGGTAACTTTTTCGCCTATAGCGATTTTACCTTGTAACACATCAACAATAGATGCAACTTTAGACATATAAACCTCTGTAATTCATTATAAATTAGGCAATAAAACTGTGTTAGTTTACCTTAAATCGCAAAATTTTCCATAAAAAGTTAGTGTAAATCGGGCTTGCACAGTAAAATAATTCCTTCACTTTATTTAGGAGAAAAACTATGTGGTCTGATATTTTGACCGGCTATGGCATTTTTATTTTAGAGATTTTAACGATTTTACTTGTAATCGCAGCTATCGTGGCAATGATTATTTCTGCAAAGCAACGTAATGCGGCACATCATGGTGAATTAGTTGTGACCGATCTTTCTGAAGAATTTAAGGAAACAGTTAAGCATTTACGCGATTTCCAACTTTCAGAAGAAGAGCTTAAACAAGCGGAAAAAACAGAGAAGAAAGCCAAAAAACAAGAAGCAAAGGCTTTAAAAGTAAAATTAAAAAACGGTGAGAAAGCAGCACCTAAACCTTGTGTTTACGTGCTCGATTTTAAGGGTGATATTTCTGCATCAGAAACAACCGCACTTCGTGAGGAAATTTCTGCGATTATTAATGTGGCAGAAGCCGATGATGAAGTCTTACTACGTCTAGAAAGCCCAGGTGGTGTTGTTCATGGTTATGGCTTAGCTGCTTCACAGTTAGCTCGCTTAAAACAAAAAGGGATTAAATTAACGGTTGCAGTAGATAAGGTCGCTGCAAGTGGTGGGTATATGATGGCTTGTGTGGCAGATAAAATTGTTTCTGCGCCCTTTGCGATCATTGGTTCTATTGGTGTGGTTGCGCAAATTCCCAATATTCATCGTTTATTAAAAAAACATGATGTTGATGTTGATGTGATGACAGCCGGGGAGTTTAAACGTACAGTCACAGTGTTAGGTGAGAATACCGAAAAAGGAAAACAGAAATTCCAAGCTGAACTTGAAGAAACCCATCAATTATTTAAACAATTTGTGGCCCAAAATCGATCGCACTTAGATGTGGATAAAGTCGCAACAGGTGAGCATTGGTTCGGTCAGCAAGCTCTAGAGCTTCAGCTAGTCGATGAGTTAGCAACCAGTGATGATATTATTCTTGAAAAAATGAAAGATAAGTCAGTACTCTCAGTGAAATACAAAGTGAAAAAGCCACTTTTACAAAAAATAGGTAAACAGGCAGAAGAAAGTATTGAGGGTATTATCCATCGAAATTTAACAAAAAATGGGCAAGATTTTATTCAATAAGAAAAATTTTTACTTATTTGACAACTCTTTACACAACTTTACAAAAAAGTTCCATAAAAAATCATTTTTTAATGTTTTTTTATTTACAAGTTAGAGAATTATGACTACCATACGCAATGAAACTTTTTATAGTTTTATTTGTAAAATTTATAAAGTTTAGTTGTGTAGGTTCTTCTTGCAAGGATTGCACCTTAACAGTAAAAAGGTAAAGAAATGAAATTATCTCGTATTTTATTATCTGCAGTTGCAGTAGCAACAGTTGCTGCTTGTGGTAACTTAAGCAAAGTTACAGAAGCTGGTACACCAGAATATAAAGAAGTTGATGGTCAACAAGTACCACAACTTGTATGGCCTAAAATTGATAAAGCAGGCTTCAACCATGATGGTAGCCAATTCGGTTCATGGCCAAACTGGGACAACGTTCGTATGATCGAACGAGGTATGAACAAAGACCAATTATATAACCTAATCGGTCGTCCACACTTCTCTGAAGGTTTATACGGTGTTGAAGAGTGGGATTATGCGTTCAACTATCGTGAGAATGGTGTTCACAAAATTTGTCAATACAAAATATTATTTGACAAAAACCACAATGCTCAAAGCTTCTTCTGGTATCCAAACGGTTGTAACGGAAACTCAGCATTTACTTTAAGTGGTGACTTCTTGTTCGACTTCGATAAAGATACTTTAACTCCACGTGGTAAAGAAGTTGTTGATAACGTTGCAGCACAATTAAAAGAAACTGGTGCTAAAGAAGTTAAAGTTGCAGGTTACACTGACCGTTTAGGTTCTGATGCTTACAACTTAGATCTTTCTCAACGTCGTGCAAACCGTGTTAAAGCTCGTTTAATTGAAGATGGTGTAACATCTGAAATTACAGCTGTTGGTTACGGTAAAGTGCCACAAGTTAAAGCTTGTAATGGTTACAAACACGCAAGTAAAGCTGAGAAAGACTGTTTACGTCCAAACCGTCGTGTAGAAATCACTGCTTCTGGTTCTGTATTAAAATTACAAGAAGGTGGTCAAACTAGCGGTGGAACTCAAGGTCCAGCACCTCTTTATCAAAAATAATTAGATAGAGAAGACAAAAAGAGCGTAATAAAAATTATGCTCTTTTTTATTTTATGTTAAGAAATTATTCAAGTAAAAGTTCTTCAATCAATTTAGTGGTTAAGTTGATATAACTTCCATTAAAACGATGGCTGAAATTGAGTAAATAATAGAGCTGGTAAAGGTGTTTTCTTTCTTCAAAACCTTCTTTATCAAGCGGGAAAGTGCGGTCATAAATTTCATAGAATTCAGGCGAGAAAGGTTGGAATAGTTCACTGAATGCTAAATCACATTCTCTATCCCCCCAGTAGCAAGCAGGGTCATAAGTAAAGGTTTGGTTACCTACAACAGCAGTATTTTCAACCCATAAGTTACCATGTAACAAAGAGGGTTTCGGATTATGTTTTGCAAGCTTTTGTTTTACTTTCTCAGTTATTAAATCAAGATCGCCAAAATCTAAACCTTTGTCTTTGCAAAGCTGTAATTGCCATCCAATGCGTTGTTCTGCAAAGAATTTCGCCCAGCTCCCATTCCATTTATTAGGTTGATACTCAGGACCAAGCCAAGTATCAAAATCTAAACCATAGTTTTTAGTACCGGATACTTGATGAAGTTTTGCTAATTCTTCGCCAAAATGTGCGGTGGCATCAGTTTGTTGAGTAATAGTAAGCGCTTCTAACAATAAGAAACTATGATTTTGAGAACAGCCTACTCCATACACTTGTGGAAGTCTGATTGTATTGGTTTTGTCTAGTAGGTTTAATTGATCAGCCTCAGCACGAAACATTGAACGATAAGACCGTTCATTCACTTTAACAAAGACGGGTTGGATTCCATCCGTAATAAGCCAAGTTTCATTTACTTCGCCTCCTGGTACTTTGTTTTTTTCTTTGATGTTATAGTAAGCACCAAATTGATCAGCTAAGACTTGAGAAATTGATTTCCACATAATACGCCTCCTAGACATGCTCGATTCATCCTCATTCTATCCAAAATGTTAAAAATTACTGTGATATATCTCAAAAAATAGCAAAAATCTTTGTCATTTTTCATCTGAAACATCAATTCACTAATAAACGCGTGATTTTTTAATGAGTTAGTATTATCATTAAGCGTATTTTTAGTTAGAAAAGATAATCAGGGGAAACTATGCAACATCTGAAAGATCTTGTTGAGAAAGCAAAATCAGCGATTGAACAAATCGAAAATAAAAGTTTAGCCACATTAGATGAAATTCGTGTGGAATATTTTGGTAAAAAAGGGCATTTCACCCAACTTATGCAGGAATTACGTAATGTTGCTGCAGAAGAGCGTCCAGCAATGGGAGCTAAAATCAATGAAGCAAAACAAGCGGCATTAGATTTTTTAAATGCTAAAAAAGCAGAATGGGAGCAAGCTGAACTCAATGCGAAATTAGAAAAAGAACGTATTGATGTAAGCCTTCCTGGTCGTAAAACAGAAACGGGTGGTTTACACCCTGTTACCATTACTATCAATCGCGTAACAAAATTCTTTTCAGAGTTAGGTTTTTCTGTGGAAACAGGTCCCGAAATTGAAAGTGATTATTACAATTTCGATGCATTGAATATCCCTAAACATCACCCAGCACGTGCAGATCACGATACATTCTGGTTTAATCCTGAATTATTACTTCGTACACAAACCTCAGGTGTGCAAATTCGTACCATGGAAAAAATGCAGCCACCTATTCGTATTATGGCGCCAGGTCGTGTATATCGTAACGACTACGATCAAACACATACACCAATGTTCCATCAAATTGAATTGCTTTATGTAGATAAAAAAGCAAACTTCACCGAGTTAAAAGGCTTATTACACGATTTCTTACGTGCATTTTTTGAAGAAGATTTACAAGTTCGTTTCCGTCCTTCCTATTTCCCATTTACTGAACCTTCTGCAGAAGTCGATGTAATGGGCAAAAACGGTAAATGGTTAGAAGTTTTAGGTTGTGGTATGGTGCATCCTAATGTGTTACGTAACGTAGGTATTGATCCAAATGAATATTCTGGCTTCGCAGTAGGCATGGGGGTTGAGCGTTTAACTATGTTACGCTACAACGTCACAGATTTGCGTTCATTCTTTGAAAACGACTTACGTTTTTTAAAACAATTTAAGTAATTAACCGTTGGGTTAAATTGACGATAATGATTAATTTAGAACGTAACACGTTCATCAATAAAGGATACAGAGATAATGAAATTTAGTGAAAATTGGGTGAGAGAATGGGTTAATCCATCAATTTCAACAGAGCAGTTATGTGATCAAATCACGATGCTTGGTTTAGAAGTTGATGGCGTTGAAAAAGTAGCTGGCGACTTTACAGGTGTTGTTGTGGGTGAAGTTGTTGAATGTGCGCAACACCCAGATGCAGATAAATTACGTGTCACTAAAGTAAATGTTGGTGGCGAGCGCTTATTAGATATCGTTTGTGGTGCACCAAATTGCCGTCAAGGTTTAAAAGTAGCATGTGCAACTGAAGGCGCTGTATTACCTGGTGATTTTAAGATTAAGAAGACTAAATTACGTGGACAACCTTCAGAAGGGATGCTTTGCTCATTCTCTGAATTAGGCATTGATGTAGATGCAGATGGTATTATTGAATTACCGTTAGATGCACCAGTAGGCACAAATCTACGTGAATATTTAGATTTAGATGATAAAGCTATTGAAATTAGTTTAACGCCAAACCGTGCAGATTGTTTAAGCATTGCAGGTGTTGCACGTGAAGTTGGCGTGGTTAATAAACAAGTTGTTAATCAACCGCACTTTGATGCCGTACCGGCAATGATTTCAGATAAAGTTCAAATTGAATTAAAAGCGCCAGAAGCATGTCCTCGTTATTTATTGCGCGTGGTGAAAAATGTGAATGTTAAAGCGCAATCACCAATTTGGTTACAAGAAAAATTACGTCGTTGTGGTATTCGTTCTATCGATCCTATTGTGGATATTACCAACTATGTTTTACTTGAATTAGGTCAACCAATGCATGCTTTTGATGCATCAAAAGTAGCTCAACCTGTTCAAGTGCGTTTAGCCAATAACGACGAAGAACTCCTTTTATTAGATGGCACAACCGCAAAATTACAACAGAATACTTTAGTGATTGCAGATCAAACTGGTCCATTAGCAATGGCGGGTATCTTTGGTGGTCAAGCTAGCGGTGTTGATGCTGAAACAACAAAAGATGTGATTTTAGAGGCTGCATTCTTTGCACCATTAGCGATTGCGGGACGTGCAAGACAATATGGTTTACACACCGATTCTTCACATCGCTTTGAACGTGGTGTTGATTTTACGCTACAACGTCACGCAATGGAACGTGCAACAGCATTGTTAGTAGACATTTGCGGTGGTGAAGCAGGCGAAATTTGTGAAGTCGTGAGCGAGCAATATTTACCAAAAGTCAATGAAGTGACTTTACGTCGTGAAAAATTAGATAGCTTATTAGGTCATCATATTGAAACTGAAACCGTGACCGAGATTTTTGAACGTTTAGGTTTTGCCGTGAAATATGCTAATGACGTCTGGACTGTGACTTCTGCAAGCTGGCGTTTTGATATTGAAATCGAAGAAGATTTAATTGAAGAAGTAGCGCGTATTTATGGTTATAACAGTATTCCAAATAATGCGCCATTAGCACATCTTCGTATGCGTGAGCATAAAGAAGCCGATTTAGAATTAAGCCGAATTAAGACCGCACTTGTTGATGCAGATTATCAAGAAGCGATTACTTATAGCTTCGTTGATCCAAAAGTACAGACTTTACTTCATCCAGAAATTGATGCACTTGTATTGCCAAACCCAATTTCAGTTGAAATGTCAGCAATGCGTGTTTCATTATTAAGTGGATTACTTGGTGCAGTACTACACAACCAAAACCGTCAACAAAACCGTGTACGTTTATTTGAAACGGGATTACGTTTTATTCCTGATGCTAATGCAGAATTTGGCATTCGCCAAGAGTTTGTTCTTGCTGGTGTAATTACAGGTACCGCTAAATCTGAATCTTGGACAGGTAAGGCCGAAAATGTTGATTTCTTTGATCTTAAAGGTGATTTAGAAAGCATTCTTTCTCTCACTGAAGTGGGGAGTCGTGTTAAGTTTGTGGCAAAAGCACACAGTGCATTGCACCCAGGACAATCTGCTTCAATTGAATTAGATGGAAAAGAAATTGGTTTTATTGGAACTATTCATCCACTTATCGCTCAAAAACTAGGATTAAATGGCAAAGCGGTTGTTTTTGAAATTTTATGGGATGCCATTGCAAATCGTCGAGTGGTTCAAGCCAAAGAGATTTCAAAATTCCCAGCAAACCGTCGTGACTTAGCTTTAGTCGTTGCTGATACTGTGCCAGCAGGCGATATTATCGAAGCATGTAAACAAGCCGGCGGAGAAAAATTAATACAAGTCAATTTATTCGACGTATATCAAGGCATTGGCGTTGCTAGCGGACATAAGAGCTTAGCAATCAGTTTAACCATTCAAGATAATGAAAAAACGCTTGAAGATGATGAGATTAATGCGGTAATCTCTGTTGTATTAAACGAAGTTAAACAACGCTTTAATGCGGAGCTTAGAGACTAAACAGGAGACTAACATGGCAACGATTACAAAAATTGATATTACTGAATACTTATTAGATAAGTATCAATTACAAAAAGCTGAAGCTAAAACATTAGTGGAAGACTTTTTTGAGGAAATTCGTTTATCGTTAGAATCTGGTGGTGAAGTGAAATTATCAGGTTTTGGTAATTTTGAACTTCGTAATAAAGCTTCCCGTCCAGGGCGTAATCCAAAAACAGGTGAAAGCATTCCTGTTTCTGCTCGCCGAGTAGTGGCATTCAAGCCAGGGCAAAAATTACGTGCTCGTGTGGAAAACACCAAGCCAAAACAATAGTAAGAAAAGTGCGGTCGTTTTTGACCGCACTTTTGTCAGGATTGAACATGAATAAGATTAAATGTGCTTTTTTAGTCGCGGGAAGTTTTTTACTTTTTGCTTGTTCAAGTGGTATTCGTGAAGATTATGCAATGAACTATAAAGGTCAGATTGGTGATCCTATTATGGCCATTGCTATGTTAAGTGAACAACAATATGAATGGGCGGGTACACCTTATGTCTTAGGTGGACAGTCTCGTGGCGGTATTGATTGTTCTGGTTTTGTGCAAAAGACCTTTATTGATCGTTTTAATATCAATCTTCCTCGAACTACGAAAGATCAAGCGGGTTACGGAAAACTTGTTCGTAAAGAAGATATCCAAACTGGCGATTTAATTTTCTTTAAAACGGGACGCGGACCAAATGGCTATCATGTGGGGATTTATGTGAAAGAAGATAAATTTTTACATGCCTCAACCAAAGGTGGCGTGATTTATTCTTCGATGAATAGCCCTTATTGGAAAAAAGCTTTTTGGCAAGTGAGACGAGTATAGTGGAAATAAAAAAGTGCGGTTAATTTTAACCGCACTTTTCTTTTATGGATTTGCTGTAGGGCGAATGCCTAATGTATGACAAATCGCATACGTGAGTTCGCTACGATTTAACGTGTAGAAGTGGAAGTCATTCACACCTTCACGAGAAAGGATTTTTACCATATCCATTGCCACACTCGCCGCGACGAGATTGCGAGTAGTAGGATCATCATCTAATCCTTCATATGCTTTAGCCAACCATGCTGGAATTTTTACATTCGTAAATGATGCCATTTTTTGCAGTTGTTTGAAATTAGTAACAGGCAGAATACCTGGAACAATTTCAGCCTCAATACCAATGGATGCACAGCGATCACGGAAGCGAAGATAACTGTCAATATCAAAGAAGAATTGAGTAATGACATGATTCGCACCTGCATCAATTTTACGTTTCAAATTGATTAAATCTGCTTGTGCTGATTTTGCTTCAGGGTGAACTTCAGGGTATGCCGCAACTGAAATATCAAAATCAGCCACGGAGCGGAGTAGTTCAACTAAGTCAGCCGCATAGAATGGTTTCTTCGCATAACCTTTTGGTTCATCACCACGTAATGCGACGATGTGACGAATTCCGCTATCCCAATAATCTTTTGCAATTTCTTTTAATTCTTCAGGTGTCGCATCAATACCTGTTAAATGTGGTGCAGCTTCTATGCCTGTTTCTGCTTTAATGGCTTTCACGATGCTATGCGTACGATCACGTTCGCCGGAGTTTGCACCATAGGTGACGGAAACAAATTTAGGATTTAATACTTTTAAGCGATGGATGGAATCCCAAAGCATGCTTTCCATTTTTTCATTTTTAGGCGGAAAGAATTCAAAGGAGACATTAATTTTTTTGTTAGTATCAGCAAGATGTTGATTTAATGTGTTAATTTCGTTTGCGTAGCTCATAGCATGCCTTCTTACGTTTTTTATTAGAATGCACTTATCATAAGATAAGAACTAATATGCGTCAATTTCAATGATTTCATCAAAATAATGAATGAAATTAATGATTGTTTATTGTGCGTTGTATTTTAAAAGAAAATCAATTTATTTGCACAAAAAGTTAGCATTTTTTCTAAAAATAGGTATAATACGCCGACCCTGTAAATGCACGGATTCCCACCGTGCATTATTTTATCGAGATCACACTCGAAGGGGTGTAGATTAAGATCAATGGTTGTGTTTCGATATGAAACACTGGGTATCAAACTTATATTTTGGTAATTAATTAATGAAAACTTTTGTAGCAAAACCGGAAACAGTAAAACGTGACTGGTATGTGGTAGATGCGACAGGTAAAACTTTAGGTCGTTTAGCTACTGAATTAGCACGCCGTCTTCGTGGTAAACACAAGGCTGAGTACACTCCACACGTAGATACTGGTGATTACATCATCGTTATCAACGCAGATAAAGTGGCAGTAACTGGTCGTAAAGAAACAGATAAACTTTACTACTGGCACACTGGCTATGTAGGTGGTATCAAACAAGCGACTTTCAAAGAAATGATCGCTCGCCGTCCTGAAGCGGTGATTGAAATTGCGGTTAAAGGTATGTTGCCAAAAGGTCCATTAGGCCGTGCAATGTTCCGTAAATTAAAAGTGTATGCAGGTGCAGAACACCAACACGCAGCACAACAACCACAAGTATTAGACATTTAATCACGAGGTTTAGGAAATGGCAGAGAATCAAAACTACGGCACTGGTCGCCGCAAAAGCTCTTCAGCTCGTGTATTTATCAAACCGGGCAGTGGTAAAATCACTATCAACCAACGTGAATTAGACGTATATTTTGGTCGCGAAACAGCTCGTATGATCGTACGTCAACCGTTAGAATTAGTGGAATTAACTGATAAATTAGACCTATACATCACTGTTAAAGGTGGTGGTATTTCTGGTCAAGCGGGTGCAATCCGTCATGGTATCACTCGTGCATTAATGGAATATGATGAGACTTTACGTCCTGCTCTTCGTGCAGCTGGCTTCGTTACTCGTGACGCACGTCGCGTTGAACGTAAAAAAGTTGGTTTACACAAAGCACGTCGTCGTCCACAATACTCCAAACGTTAATTTTTATTATCGTTTCAAGAAAGCAGAGAGCAATCTCTGCTTTTTTTATATCTGTAAAAACAAATTAATTAAAAATTACCGTTCTTTGATTTTTCATCGGTTGTTTATAATCAATTGATTTTAAAGAAGAAATAAGAAATTGTTAGCAATTTATCTGCCGGTTATGTTAAAATAATCGACCATTTTTTTTAGTAGAAGTATATAAGTTAGTTTGGATCTTCGGAGGAATAAATGTCCAATGCATCAAGTAAACGTTCGGTAATGACTCTTTTTTCAAATAAAAATGACATTTACTGCCATCAGGTAAAAATTGTTTTAGCTGAAAAAGGTGTTGCTTACGAAAACGAAGAAGTTGATCTGCAAGCATTATCAGAAGATTTAATGGAATTAAATCCTTATGGCACATTACCAACCTTGGTGGATCGTGATTTAGTGTTATTCAGCTCACGCATCATTATGGAATATCTTGATGAGCGTTTTCCACATCCTCCACTTATGCCAGTTTATCCGGTTTCTCGTGCGAAAAGCCGTCTTTTAATGTTACGTATCGAACAAGATTGGTACCCAACATTAGAAATTGCTGAAAAAGGCACAGAAGTTGAACGTGAAGAAGCGTTAAAACAGTTAAAAGAAGAGTTGTTAGCGGTATCCGTCATCTTCCAACAAACCCCTTATTTTATGAGTGAAGAGTTTGGCTTAGTCGATTGCTATGTTGCCCCATTATTATGGAAACTACGTAATATGGGTGTTGAATTTAGCGGTACAGGAAGCAAAGCAATCAAAGGCTATATGGATCGTGTATTTAGCCGTGATTCCTTCTTACAATCAGTGGGTGAAGCTGCGCCTAAAAATTTAATGGATGATAAATAATGACCCACACACCTTCTCCAAAACGCCCTTATTTACTAAGAGCCTATTATGATTGGCTAGTGGATAATGATTTCACCCCATATTTAGTGGTGGATGCGAATTATTATGGTACCAATGTGCCGGTGGAATATGTGAAAGATGGGCAAATCGTCTTAAATCTTTCTGCGGGAGCAACTGGGAATTTGCAATTAACCAATGATTTTATTCAGTTTAATGCACGTTTCCAAGGTGTGGCTCGTGAATTATATATTCCGATGGGTGCAGCTTTAGCTATTTATGCACGTGAAAATGGTGATGGCGTGATGTTTGAGCCAGAAGACATTTACGATGAATTAAATCGTGAGCCAACATCAGAACAGCCATTAAGTTTTGCAGAAGTGGTAGATAAGCCTAAAACTGAAAAGAAACCACAGAAATCAGCATCTCATTTACGAATTGTAGATTAATGAAAGAAAAATAAAAGTGCGGTTAATTTTAACCGCACTTTTTTTATTTATGATTTGGTTGCTGCTTTCATATTGCGAACAAACTCGGCGAGTTCAGACAAGCATTGAGCCTGATTGTCTAAGTTTCGCTCAATAATTTTTACTGTTGCAGAACCTGAAATTGCACCTGCTGCCCCCAGTTGAAGGGCTTCTTTCACTTGAGCAGGTTGAGCAATACCAAAACCTTGTAGAATTGGTGGTGCTTTGTGGGCTTTAAGTTGTTCTACAAGTGTGTCTAAGTTTGCGGCGTGCGCTTGGTTTTCTGCACTTGTTACACCCGCACGAGAAACTAAATAGGTATAGCCTTCGCTGTTTTCAGCAACGCCTTGTACCGTTTTGGTATCAGCATTTGGTGGGCAAATAAAGACAGGTTGAATACCGTGTTTTTTAGCGGCTTGAACATAGTCTTCTTTTGCCAATAGCGGAATATCTGCCACTAAAACCGCATCCACGCCGACTTCTGCACAACGTTGATAGAAATTATCTAAGCCTTTCGCAAAAATTAAATTCGCACAAAGGAGTAAGCTAATCGGAATCTCTGGATATGTTGACCGCACTTTAGCGAGTAATTTAAAGCTATCTTCTGTGCTATGTCCGGCATTCAATGCACGATTATTAGCCGCTTGAATAACAGGGCCGTCTAATAACGGATCCGAAAATGGGAAACCCAGTTCTAAAGCATCTGCGCCATTTTCGACTAAAGTGCAAATAATCTCAAAAGAGCGATCAAATGTTGGATCGCATAATGTAACGAAAGGTACAAAAGCCCCTTCTTTTTTCACTGCAAGTTCTGCAAATTTAGTTTCAAAACGGCTCATTATTGCATTCCTTTTTCTTTTAAAACTTTATCAACGGTGAAAATATCTTTATCACCACGACCAGAAAGATTCACCACTAAAATTTGTTCTTTATTTGGTTCTTGATGAATCATTTTTAACGCATGCGCTAATGCGTGGGAGCTTTCCAATGCAGGAATAATTCCTTCATGTTTTGCTAACGCTTGGAAAGCATTTAAGGCTTCATCATCTGTAATACTTGGGTATTCTGCACGACCAATGCTTTGTAAGTAAGCATGTTGAGGCCCTACAGAAGGGAAGTCTAATCCAGCAGAAATAGAGTAGGATTCTTCTACTTGACCATCTTCCGTTTGCATTAAAGGTGATTTCATACCGAAATAAATACCCACTTTTGCATGGCCTAATGGCGCACCATGTTCACCGCTTTCAATACCATGGCCAGCAGGTTCTATACCAATTAAACGTACACCTTTTTCATCAATAAAATCGGCAAACATACCAATCGCATTAGAGCCACCACCGACTGCAGCAATAACTGCATCGGGTAAGCGCCCTTCTTTTTCTAAGATTTGACGTTTGGTTTCTTCACCAATCATTTTTTGGAATTCACGCACAATCGTCGGGAATGGATGAGGGCCTGCCGCTGTACCCAATAAATAATGGGTGTTTTCATAGTTGGCTGACCAATCACGCATGGCTTCACAGCAGGCATCTTTCAATGAGCAAGAACCTTTTTGTACAGGAATCACTTCGGCACCCATCAAACGCATACGGAATACGTTTGGTGATTGACGTTCTACGTCCTTTGCACCCATATAAACACGGCAAGGCATATCTAACATCGCACAAGCTAGAGCGGTTGCCACGCCATGTTGGCCCGCACCAGTTTCGGCGATAATGCGCGTTTTACCCATGCGTTTTGCCAATAAAATTTGACCTAACACTTGGTTGGTTTTATGGGCACCACCGTGAAGTAAATCTTCACGTTTTAAATAAATTTTTGCTTTTGTACCTTTGGTTAAATTACGACAAAGGGTAAGTGCGGTTGGTCTGCCCGCATAATTTTTCAGTAAATCTTGAAATTCACGTTGGAATTCAGGATCGTCTTTTGCTTCAACAAAGGCTTTTTCTAGCTGTTGTAGTACCGGTACGAGAATCTCTGGTACATACATTCCGCCAAATTCACCGAAATAAAGATTTAAAAGGGTTTCTGACATAATATTTCCTTGTTATTTTTGAATTCTTGCGACATTAAGTGGTGCAAAGGTTTGTGCAGTAGGCATCACTTCAATGCGATTAATATTGACATGTTCTGGTTGTTGATTGAGCCATAACACAATATTAGCAATATCTTGTGGACTGACATATTCCACATTTTCATAGAGTTTTTTAGCTCGGGCATCATCACCTTTAAAGCGGATATTAGAAAATTCAGTTCCACCACAAAGACCGGGTTCAACATTGGACACGCGAATTTGTGTACCAGCAAGATCGGCTCGAAGATTTAAACTAAATTGTTTTATAAAAGCTTTAGTGCCACCGTATACATTGCCACCTGGATAAGGATAAGTACCTGCAATTGAGCCTAAATTAATAATATGACCTGAATTGCGTTCAACCATTTGGGGTAACACAAGACGAGTGATGGTAACGAGACCTTTAATATTGGTATCAATCATTTGCATCCAATCGTCTAAACTCGCTTTATCTGCACTTTCTAAGCCTAATCCTAAACCTGCATTATTCACCAATAAATCAATGGATTGCCAAGTAGCGGGAAGGGAATGGAAAGCATCTTCTGTTGCTTGGCGATCTGAAATATCAAAGGCAAGAAAGTGGAAGTTTTCACCTAATTCTTGTTGTAATTGTTCTAAACGTGCTACGCGGCGCCCTGTGCCAATCACACGATAACCATTTTCAATAAGTGTGCGACAAATTGCCGCACCAAATCCGGCAGTTGCGCCGGTTACTAACGCTGTTCTTTGCATAATACTTCCCCTTAGCAATCAGATTAATTTGACAAAATCGTCTTAAAAACTGACCGCACTTTTTCGCTGTCTTTTACGCCTGCGGCAGTTTCTACACCAGAATTGAGATCAACCCCTAGGCAACCTTGCTTAATGGCTTGTTCAATATTGTTAGGTGAAATGCCACCAGCCAAAATAATTTTGTGTTTCAAATTTTCAGGAATGAGTGACCAATTAAAGGTTTTTCCTGTGCCACCTTGTTGATTAGCGGATTGGCTATCGAAAATATAGCGAGCAATATTTAAATCATCAGTAAAATCAACCGCACTTTGTGCTTCAGTATCTATTGAAATGGCTTTCCAAATTTGAGTTTCCTCAGGCAGTTGGTGACGAAGTGCGGTAATAAATTCAGCGGTTTCTGAACCGTGTAGCTGAACCGCATAAAGCTGCAATTGTTTAGCGATTTTTACAATAAAATCAATTTCTTGATTCTGAAATACGCCCACAAAACGAAGTGGTGATGCGGTCACTAATTCTTGAGCTTGACGTAGGCTCACACAGCGTTTTGAATGTTCGACGAAAATTAAGCCGCCGTATAATGCCCCGTTTGCATAAACCTCTTTGACATCTTGCGTGCGAGTTAAACCGCATACTTTATTTTCGCCAAAAATCACTTCACGCACAGCATTATTTAAATCTGCACTGCCCATTAGGCTGCTGCCGATTAAAAAGCCATGTGCCACTTTTTGCAAATCACGAATTTGGCTGTGATTATAAATCCCCGATTCGCTGATAATACGTGCATCACTAGGAATGCGATCGGCATATTTTTGTGTGAGTTCTACCACGCGGTTTAAATCAACAGTGAGATCGTGAAGATTACGATTGTTAACCCCGATAATTTTTGCACCTAAAGCAAGGGCGCGCTCAAACTCTTCTTCGTTGCTGGTTTCCGTCAACACGCCCATGCCGAGAGAATGCGCCAGATCAGCTAGTATGCGATAGGTTTCATCATTCACCACTGAAAGCATCAATAAAATAGCATCAGCTTGATAATAGCGTGCAAGATAAACCTGATATTCGCTGATCATAAAATCTTTGCACAATACAGGTTGTGAGACAACGTCACGTACTTGCGGCAAATAGTCAAATTTACCTTGAAAGTATTTCTCATCCGTTAGCACAGAAACCGCTGATGCATAATGTTTATATACATTGGCGATTTCATCTAAATTAAATTCATTACGAATTAATCCTTTAGAAGGAGACGCTTTCTTACATTCCAAAATATAAGCAGGCTTTTGATGTGTGCCTTTAGCCAACGCATCATAAAAAGAGCGGTCAGATTTGTGAATGTTTTCTTTAAATTGTGAAAGCGGAAATTCAGCTTCCTTTGCCTTAACCCATTGTGCTTTGTCTAAGACGATTTTTTGTAGCACCGTAGCAGAGTCAATTGGTTTAGTGAAATCTTGCGTGATCATAATCTTTCTTCTTATTGTGGCTTATCAAATCAGCCTTTATCTTAATATTTTGTTAAATGTTGTAGTGTCTCAAACGCTTTGCCTGATGCAAGGTGAGCCAACACATTTTGAACATTTTGTTTTAAGTCATCATGACCAAATAATTTCAACAATAATGCTACATTTGCGGCTACCGCATTAGCATGTTCAGCTTTGCCCTTACCTTGTAAAAGAGCAGTCAGATATTGGGCATTTTCTTGCGGTTCGCCACCACGTAAACTTTCTAAAGATTGTGTTTTTAAACCAAAATCTTCTGGCGTTAAGGTGAAGTAGTCAATTTTGCCGTTTTTAATTTCAGCGACTTGGGTTTCTCCGTGTACAGCGACTTCATCAAGACCGGCACCATGAACCACAAAAGTATGCTGATGACCTAATGCGACAGCGGTTTCAGCGTAGGTTTTCACTAATTCAGGGGCATACACGCCAAGCAAATGATAAGTTGGGCGAGCGGGGTTAATCAATGGACCTAAAATATTAAAAAGCGTACGCGTTTTTAATGCCGCACGAACAGGGGCCACATGTTTAAACCCACTGTGATATTGTTGAGCAAATAAGAAACATACGCCAATATCATCAAGCGCTTGACGAGCTTGTTCTGGCGTGACGTTGACATTCACACCGAGAGCGGTTAATACATCACTGGCACCGGATTTACTTGATACGCTACGGTTGCCGTGTTTTGCCACTTTGGCACCCATAGAGGCTGCAACAATGGCGCTAGCAGTAGAAATATTAATTGTGTTTTGACCATCACCGCCAGTACCCACAATATCCGCAAAAGGGTAGTCAGGTCGAGGGAATGATTTGGCATTTTGCAAGGATGCCGATACCGCACCACTTAATTCTTCAATGGTGGCACCACGTACTTTTAACGCAATCAGCATGGCAGCGATTTGTTCGTTATTGAGCTCGCCTTGCATAATGGCATTAAAAATGACCGCACTTTCTTCTTTATTAAGTGTTTTTCCGCTGTAAAGTTGTTCTAATAATTGAGCCGTTTGCATAATCTCGTCCTTTATACGTAAATATCGTAATCTAAATCGCGCGCTTCATCGCCAGTCATACCACGGAAGCCCCAACAATGCGCCGGTTGTTCTTTAATCGTAATTTCAACGTTGTGAGATTTAATCCCAATTTTGTATTCGAGTTCACTGAAAAGCATTTTGATTAAACGTTTTTTCGTACCTTCCATACGACCTTGCATCAGGTTAATTTCAATAACGGTGTAATCATCGTTACGATCGATAGGATAAAGAAAATCTTCTTTATCTAAACATAAGAAACGAATCGCATGCTTTCCGCGAGGGATGTCTAAACCAAGGTTTAAACAGTTATAAATTACTTCAGCAATATCTTGACGACGAGGTGCAAGCACTTCTTTTAATCCATATACGGTAATCATTTTTCTTCCTTAATCTCTGTTTAATAACCATTCCACAGATTGTTGTAATAATTTGGAACCTTGCACAGTAAGGATGCTTTCTGGGTGGAATTGGAAAGCACAAATTGGCAAGGTTTTATGACGAATTGCCATCACGATACCATTGTAATCGGCATTGACAATAAATTCGTCAGGCAGATTTTTACCCATTAAAGAGTGATAACGAGCCACAGGCATTGGGTTGGCAATATCTTTAAACATGGCTTGGTTATCGTGTTGAATGCGCGATACTTTACCATGTAATACTTCGCCTGCATGTACAACCTCTCCACCAAAGGCTTGAATAAGCGCTTGATGGCCTAAGCAAATACCAATAATTGGCACATCATTTTTTAAACGTTCAATGAGCGGGAGCAAGATACCTGCTTCAGCCGGAGTACCTGGTCCTGGAGAGAGTGCAAGAATCGTATCCGGTGTATTTAATGCTTCTTGTACCACTTGTTCTAAATTAGTGTCATTACGATAAATTTTTACGTTATGCCCAAGCACACGGAATTGATCCACTAAGTTATAAGTGAATGAATCAAAATTATCTAAAAAGAGAATATTAGCCATAATTTATCGTCCTTATTTTGCTTGGGTATTGATTTGTTTGATTGCTTTAAGTACTGCAGCTGCTTTATGGCGAGTTTCATCCGCTTCCATTTGAGGGTCAGAATCCAACACTTCACCACAACCCGCTTGAATATGGGCAATGCCATTTTGTACAAAAGCAGAACGAATGACGATACAGGTATCGAAATGACCATCAGAGGTGAGATAACCGACCGCACCACCGTAGCTGTGACGTTTTTGCTGTTCAAATTGATAGATTAACTGCATCGCTTTGATTTTAGGCGCACCAGTTAAAGTCCCCATATTCATGCAAGCTTGATAAGCGTGTAAGGCATCAAGTTCAGGACGAAGTTTACCCACTACGCGAGAAACCAAATGCATGATGTGAGAATAGCGATCCACTTGCATTAATTCGGCGACTTTACGTGTACCGCTTTGACACACGCGAGCAATATCATTACGGGCTAAATCCACTAACATTAAATGTTCAGCTTGTTCTTTATGATCAAGACGTAATTCTAATTCCAAGCGCGCATCTAATTCAGGGTCAATATTGCCATGGGCATCAAAACCACGCGGGCGAGAACCTGCAATGGGATAAATTTCTAATTGGCGATTATCCGGTGCATATTTCAACGCACTTTCTGGTGATGCACCGAATAAAATGAAATCCTCATCGTTCATGTAGAACATATAAGGGCTTGGATTGTTATGTTTTAATTGTGCATAGCTCGCAAGGGTATTCGGGCAAGCTAATGAAAAACGGCGAGATGGCACAATTTGGAACACATCACCAATATTAATATGATGTTTTAATGCTTTGACAATGTCGATAAATTCAGGATCTTCAAAATTGGTGTTGACCTCATCACTTGCTGCTTTAATGGAAAATACGCCATCAATATTTCTTAATTTTTGAGCAATAGAAAGTGCCGTTTTCGCGACTTCCACTTGTTCTTCTTGACTAAAACAAAAGCTTTTTAATGTGGCTTGTTGGCTTTGGTGATCGATGGTAATTAAATTTTCTGCGAGATAAAAACTGTAATCCGGGCAGTTAATGCCATCATCTTTTAATTCAACACCTTGCATTGGAATAAAATTTGCCACCAAATCATAAGCAAATAAACCACCTAAAAAGACAGGTGTGCTGCTATGTTGATAATGGTTAGAAATTACACGAAGTCCATCAAAAATGGTTGCAGCTTGTAATTTGCTGTCTTCATCTAATTGATTGTCGAGCGGCGCGAATTGTACAGAAAATTCATTCTCAAAATTAATCGCACTTATGGTACCGAGTTGGCTTAATACAGGATGAATTTCGTTTAACACTTGTTTTCCGTTCGCATTCAGTGCTCTAAAAGTCACTTGATTGCCTAAACAAGTAATTTTAACGGCGGCATTAATCAGAATAAGGCTCTGTAAGCTGTTTTTACTGCCAATTTCGGCAGAGTCGAGTAGAAGAGAATTTGAGTTCTGTTGACATAGTGTATTAAAAATTGCGGTGGTGTCAGCATGATAGGGAACCGGTTGAGAGGTCACCGCAATAAAAGGGGTATTTTTCATAATCAATCCTGTATTTTGAACTTCTGCACTATTAAACTAGTACATGATGCATAAGTCAAGAAAATAATCAAAAATTTGGCGTGATTTTACAATATTTTTTTAATTTTTAACCAAAGATATTAAAAATAGAGGAAGTTGATTAGAAAAAAGCCATTTCGAGGCATATCTCAAAATGGCTTAATAGAAGAAGTAGATTTAGTGATTAGAGAGAAGCAACGATCTCATCAATTTTATTTCTTGCTGAACGTTGTGCTTTTTCAATTGCCTCTGCACCTAATCCAATACCTTTTGCATAAGCAAACTGAACATCGGTAATACCAACAAAACCTAAAATCGCTTTTAAGTAATTTGTCACATTGTTGTTTTCATCATACATGCCACCAAAACTTGCTAATACAATCGCTTTTTTACCTTGAAGTAAACCCTCAGGGCCATTTGCAGTGTATTGGAAAGTCACGCGAGGACGCGCAATAAAATCAAAGTAAGATTTAAGTTGTGTTGGGATGCCTAAGTTATACATAGGTGCACCAATTACGATGATATCCGCAGCCTTTAATTCAGCCACTAATTCATCTGATAAGGCTAAAAGTGCATTTTCTTCTGCAGTTTTAGGTTCGCCACGTACCGCAGTTGCCGCCGTTGCATCAAAATGGGGAAGTTGTTGCGCCGCTAAATCACGTACCACAATGTTGTGTTCTTTTAATTTTTCAATGGTGTAATCGGCTAATTTATTACTTTGAGAGTGATCTGCAAGGATGCTTGATTTCAATACTAATACGTTCATAGAGTTTCCTTTAATTTGTGTTTGTCAAAAGTGCGGTCATTTTATCGGAAATTTTGAATAGATAAAGTAGCTATCAGGAAAATCATTATTTACTCATTGGAAAGAATTCAGCGAGATATTAACAAGTGTGGTGGAAAGTGCTAAAATTCTCCGCCGCACTTGGTTTGCTCGATAGTGGGAGTGAATGAAAGTGCGGTTTGTTTTTTAATCATTATTTGCATGTTGCCTTTCGTATGGGCGACCACTGTATAAGGAAAAATTATGCCTATTATTACTTTACCGGACGGTTCTAAACGTGAATTTGATCGTCCAGTTTCTGTGTTAGAAGTGGCTCAAGATATCGGAGCCGGTCTTGCCAAAGCAACCATAGCTGGCCGTGTAAACGGTGAACGTCGTGATGCCTGTGACATCATCAATGAAGATGCCAACCTTGAAATTATTACTGCAAAAGATGAAGACGGTTTAGAAATTATTCGTCACTCTTGCGCACACTTGCTTGGTCACGCAATTAAACAATTATTCCCAGATGTCAAAATGGCAATCGGTCCAACGATTGAAAATGGCTTCTATTATGACGTGGATTTAGACCGTTCTTTAACGCAAGAAGACATTGATGCGATTGAAAAACGTATGCTTGAATTGGCGAAAACCAATTATGACGTCATCAAAACTCCGGTAAGCTGGCAAGAAGCAAGAGATACTTTTGAAAAACGCGGTGAGCCATACAAAATGGCTATCTTAGATGAAAATATCGAACGTACCGCAACGCCTGCGCTTTATCATCACGAAGAATACATTGATATGTGTCGTGGACCACATGTGCCAAATATGCGTTTCTGCCACAACTTTAAATTAATGAAAGTTGCAGGTGCTTACTGGCGTGGTGATAGCAAAAATAAAATGTTACAACGTATCTATGGTACGGCGTGGGCTGATAAAAAACAATTAGCGGAATACTTAACTCGCTTAGAAGAAGCGGCAAAACGTGACCACCGTAAAATCGGTAAAGCGTTAGATTTATATCATATGCAAGAAGAAGCACCGGGTATGGTGTTCTGGCATAACGATGGTTGGACAATTTTCCGTGAATTGGAAACCTTCGTTCGTACAAAATTAAAAGAATACGATTATCAAGAAGTGAAAGGTCCGTTCATGATGGACCGTGTGTTATGGGAAAAAACAGGTCACTGGCAAAACTACGGCGATTTGATGTTTACTACACAATCAGAAAACCGTGAATATGCGATTAAACCAATGAACTGCCCAGGACACGTTCAAATCTTTAACCAAGGTTTAAAATCTTACCGTGATTTGCCAATCCGTATGGCAGAATTTGGTTCTTGTCACCGTAACGAACCATCGGGTTCTTTACACGGTTTAATGCGTGTACGTGGCTTCACTCAAGACGATGCACATATTTTCTGTACTGAAGACCAAATTGAAAGTGAAGTAACCAGCTGTATTAAAATGGTTTACGACATTTACAGCACGTTCGGTTTCCAAAATATTCAGGTGAAATTATCTACTCGTCCTGAAAAACGTATTGGTGCTGATGATATGTGGGATCGTGCCGAAGCAGGTCTTGCAGCAGCATTAGCACATAACGGTCTTGAATATGAAATTCAAGAAGGTGAAGGTGCATTCTATGGTCCGAAAATTGAGTTTGCATTACGTGACTGTTTAGATCGTGAATGGCAATGCGGTACCATCCAATTAGACTTTGCATTACCTGGTCGTCTAAATGCGTCTTATGTGGCAGAAGACAATGATCGTCGTACACCAGTTATGATTCACCGTGCGATTTTAGGTTCGATTGAACGTTTCATCGGTATCATTACTGAAGAGTATGCGGGTTTCTTCCCTGCATGGTTAGCACCAGTTCAAGCGATTGTGATGAACATTACCGATAGCCAAGCAGACTACGTTCAAAAAGTAGTAAAACAACTTTCTGATGCGGGATTACGTGTTAAAGCTGATTTACGTAATGAAAAAGTCGGCTTCAAGATCCGCGAACACACCTTACGTCGCGTGCCTTATATGCTTGTTTGCGGTGATAAAGAAATCGCAGAAGGCAAAGTGGCAGTACGTACCCGTAAAGGTGCAGATTTAGGTACTTTCACGATTGAAGAGTTTGCTGAAATCTTAAAATCCCAAGTAAGACAACGTGAGTTGAAATTGTTGGGTGAAGAGTAATTAATTCTTTAAAATCTTAATTAAAAATGACCGCACTTTGATGTGCGGTTTTTTTATATTCACGGTATAAAAATAAACTCAAGTATCTCTTTCTTCTATATAATAGCCTTATCACAAGGAGACGAATATGACAGCTCAAATTCAACAATTAACACCAGAATTAACTTTAGAACGTATCAATGAAATTCCTGTTTTAATCTTAAATCACTCCGTAGGTTCAGCTCGAATTGCATTACAAGGCGCGCAGTTATTAAATTGGCAGCCTAAAGGGACAGAGCAGGATATCTTTTGGTTAAGTGAGATTGAACCTTTCACACAAGGTGTGGCAATTCGCGGCGGTGTACCGCTTTGTTACCCTTGGTTTGGAGGTGTTAAACAGCCTTCACACGGTACAGCGCGTTTACGTTTGTGGCAATTGAGTGATTATGATCTCCAAGCTAATAAAGTGCGGTTAGAATTTTCGCTCTTTTCTGAATATGGTGTGATTGAAGCCAAAATGAAAATGGAATTTACCGATAAATGCACAATGACTTTAACGCATTTAGGGCAAGAACCAGCTCAAGCGGCATTACACAGTTATTTTAATATTGGTGATATTTCACAAATTGAAGTCCAAAATTTACCAAGTCGTTGTTATGACTCACAAGGTAAACATACTGATGTTCCTTCAACACGCAGAATAGAACAAGGTGTGGATTGTATTTATACGTTAGAGAAAGATAAAACATTGTTGGTGGATAAAGCGTTTAATCGACATATTCAAATTACACACCATCATGCAGATTCAATTGTGCTATGGAATCCTTGGGAAAAAACACCAAGTGCGATGCAACCAGAAGGGTATAGAACAATGGTATGTATTGAAACCGCAAGATTAGAAAAACTACTTCAATTTGGAGAGAGTATTTCAGCTGAAATAAGTGCTTTAACTACTGATATTTAAAGGAATAGAAATCCTTGTTGCATAAACGTGGCAAATACTATAAAATTTTGCCCGTTTTTTGTTTGTTTTTATAGCAAATGATTTAATAAATCTTCTGTTTGAAGACAGTAGGTTTTTTCTTAAATAAATAGAAGGAATAACATTATCAAAACCGTAAAAAAAGCTCCGGCAGCTAACCGCCCGAATCGCATTAACGATGAAATTCGAGTAAAAGAAGTTCGTTTGATTGACCAAGATGGTGAACAAGCGGGGATTGTATCAATTCAACAAGCCTTAGATATGGCAGAACAAGCAGCGCTTGATTTAGTTGAGATCAGTCCGAATGCCGAACCACCGGTTTGTCGTATTATGAACTACGGCAAGTTCCTCTATGAAAAGAGTAAAACTGCAAAAGAGCAGAAGAAAAAACAAAAAGTCGTACAAGTGAAGGAAATTAAATTTCGTCCAGGTACTGACGAAGGTGACTACCAAGTTAAATTACGTAGCTTAATTCGTTTCTTAGAAGATGGCGATAAAGCGAAAATTACTGTACGTTTCCGTGGTCGTGAAATGGCTCACCAAGATATCGGTTTAGACGTATTAGAACGTGTTAAAAACGATTTGGCTGACATTTCTGTGGTGGAATCTGCACCGGGTAAATTAGAAGGTCGCCAAGCAGTAATGGTGTTAGCACCTAAGAAAAAATAATTTTTTATTTAGATCTAATCTAGATAATCGAATTTTCACTTCGGTGAGAATACAACTGCATATTGGGCAAACTACGCAGCCTAATTGCTTTTGGAGAAGGGCAATTCAATTTGCCATATTGGAATAATTAGTGCCTACAAGTAATCTTCGGATTCGCCTAATTATGTGTTTAACTTAAAATGCGGAGTTATTTTAACAATGCCTAAAATTAAAACAGTACGTGGTGCTGCTAAGCGTTTCAAAAAAACAGCTTCTGGCGGTTTCAAACGTAAACAATCTCACTTACGTCATATTTTGACTAAAAAGACAACTAAACGTAAACGTCATTTACGTCATAAATCAATGGTTGCGAAAGCAGACCAAGTTTTAGTAGTAGCTTGCTTACCATACGCATAAGCCGTTATTTAAGCAAAACGTACGATTAGTTAAATTAGTTAAAATATTACATAGGAGATTAAATAATGGCTCGTGTAAAACGTGGTGTTATTGCAAGAGCACGCCATAAGAAAGTTCTTAAGGCTGCTAAAGGTTATTATGGTGCACGTTCACGCGTGTATCGCGTTGCTTTCCAAGCGGTGATCAAAGCTGGTCAATACGCATATCGTGACCGTCGTCAACGTAAACGTCAATTCCGTCAATTATGGATTGCACGTATCAACGCTGCGGCTCGTCAAAATGGTTTATCTTACAGCAAATTTATCAACGGCTTGAAAAAAGCGTCTGTTGAAATCGACCGTAAGATCCTTGCTGATATCGCTGTATTCGACAAAGTAGCGTTCGCTGCATTAGTTGAAAAAGCAAAATCTGCACTTTAATTTTTAAAGTTTAGATTCAAAAATTAGGACGCTGAAAAGCGTCCTTTTTTATTACCTCCAAAAAAGAAAAAACCGCTACTCAAAACTTGAATAGCGGGGAGGTCTTAATTATAAGAAACTTCAAAAAGATAACTGCAATATGCAGTGCACTAGCAATGTATCAGACTGTGTGTTTTTGAAATAGTTCGATATTTTTGAAAAAATATTTAAAAAATATCAAAATCAAACGAAAATGAACGAATTTAGCCCTTTATAAAGGCAATAATTTGCTCTTCAATTCCTTTTTCATCTAATTTAATTTCAGCAAGCGCTTCTTGTTGTGTGCCTTGCGGAATGAAGATATCAGGTAAACCTAGTTGTAAAAGTGCGGTTGTTTTTCCATGAGAATTTAGCACTTCTGAAACAGCAGAACCAGCACCACCTTGAATCGCATTTTCTTCCAATGTCACAATGACGTCATGTATATTCGCCACTTCTAGAATACGAGCTTCATCAATTGGTTTCACAAAGCGCATATCGACAACAGTCGCATTGAGTTTTTCTGCCACAGATAAAGCAGCTGGTAAGAGTGTACCAAAATTCAGAATCGCGATTTTTTCACCCTCACGAACCATTTTTGAACGACCAATTTCTAATTCAGCAAGTGGGGTTAATTCTACGCCGATTGCATTTCCACGCGGATAACGTACCGCAGCAGGTTTACCACATTTATAACCAGTATAAAGCATTTGGCGGCATTCATTTTCATCACTTGGTGTCATAATGATTATATTCGGAATGCAGCGCATAAAACTTAAATCAAACGCACCTTGGTGAGTTTGACCATCAGCACCTACAATACCTGCACGATCGATGGCAAAGAGAACAGGTAAGTTTTGAATGGCGACATCGTGAATAAGTTGATCATAAGCACGTTGTAAGAAGGTAGAATAAATGGCTACAACAGGTTTATAACCACCAATTGCAAGACCGGCAGCAAAGGTGACAGCGTGTTGCTCAGCGATGGCTACATCAAAGTATTGTTGTGGGAATCGTTCTGAAAATTCTACCATGCCAGAACCTTCACGCATTGCAGGGGTAATACCGACTAATTTATCGTCTTGTTCCGCCATTTCGCATAACCAATCACCGAAGATTTTTGAATAGGTTGGTTTAGCATTTGATTTAGGAAGTTGGCCGCTTGTTGGATCAAATTTTGGTACGCCATGGAAACCAATTGGGTCTTTTTCTGCCGGCTCGTAACCTTTTCCTTTTTTAGTTTTGATATGTAAGAATTGCGGCCCTTTGAGATCACGCATATTGCTTAAAGTAGCAATTAATTCATCAATATTATGCCCGTCAATTGGTCCAATATAGTTAAAACCGAGCTCTTCAAAAAGCGTACTTTCTGGCGAGAACATCACACCTTTCATGTGCTCTTCGGTTTTCTTCATAAAGTTTTTAACGGTCGGCACCTTATCTAAGATTTTTTTGCTGCCATCCCGAACTGTTGAATATAATGAACCAGAGAAAATGCGGGCAAGGTGATTATTCAATGCTCCCACATTTTCAGAAATCGACATTTCATTGTCATTTAAAATGACCAACATGTCAGTATGCAAAGAACCCGCATGGTTTAAGGCTTCAAATGCCATCCCCGCAGTGATTGCACCGTCACCAATCACACAAACGGTTTTTCGACCTGCATTTTCACGTTCTGCCGCAACAGCAATACCTAGTCCTGCACTGATTGAAGTAGAAGAGTGACCAACACTTAATACATCGAATTCACTTTCTTCACGCCAAGGGAAGGGATGAATACCGCCTTTTTGGCGAATGGTGGACATTTGATCTCGACGCCCCGTCAAAATTTTGTGTGGATAAGCTTGATGGCCCACATCCCAAATTAATTGATCAAAAGGAGTTTTAAAAATGTAGTGTAGTGCAACCGTTAATTCAACGGTACCAAGACCAGATGCTAAATGACCACTGGTTTGACTAACGGATTCCAACAGATAACTCCGTAACTCCTGACAAAGTTGCGGAAGCTGATCTTTATTTAAAAGACGCAAATCTTCCGGCGAATTAATTAAGGATAAAAGAGGATAGTTGTTCATATATTCGTTAGTCCTAAAATGTGAAAAAAGTGACCGCACTTTGAAAAATCAAAGTCAGTGTTGTCACCATTAACTTTTACGATTGACAATAAATTCAGCTAATGCACGCAATGCAGTGGTATCAAAAGGTAAATTGTCTAATTCATGTAAGGCAGTTTGATAGAGTTCTTGGGCTTTTTGTTTCGCACCCTCTAATCCTAACAGCTTTGGATAAGTGCTTTTATCTAAATCTAAATCAGATCCCACCGGTTTACCGATTTCGGCACTATCACCTTCAATATCTAAAATGTCATCTTGTACTTGGAAAGCTAAACCAATAGCTTGTGAATAACGTTCTAGTTGTTGCTCTAATTCTTTGTTTTCAAAGTGAGGAGAGCAGATAAAACCCAGTTTTAATGCGGCCGTTAGCAACGCACCCGTTTTGTTGCGATGAATAAGTTCTAATTCGGCTAAATTAACTTGTTTGTGTTCTGAAATTAAATCTAAACTTTGCCCTAAACACATGCCTTGTACGCCAGATGCTTGAGCTAAGGCTTTCACTAATTGCAATTTTTGTTCTGCAGAAAGAGAAGGGGCTTCAGTAAGAATTTCAAAGGCAAAAGTTTGTAACGCATCGCCAGCTAAAATGGCAGTAGCTTCATCAAAAGCAATATGACAAGTTGGTTGACCACGACGAAGTTCATCGTTGTCCATGGCAGGCAAATCATCATGGATTAAAGAATAAGCATGGATAGCTTCAATGGCTGCTGCCGCGTAATCTAAAGCTGTTGTTTCTGCACCCAGCATTTTACCCGTTGCATAGACAAGGAAAGGGCGAACACGTTTGCCGCCTAGTAATAAGCCATATTTCATGGCATCACGCAAAGGGGCATTATAAGAGTCAATTTCTTCAAATTGATTGGCTAAAAACTGATTAATACGATCTTGAACTTGTTTGAGTTCAGTGCCGAATTGATAACTCATGGATTACTCGTCCCCTTGATAATCACTTAATGGGGCGGTTTCGCTTTTTTGTAACAAAATTTGAATACGTTGTTCTGCTTGTTGCAAGCGCTCTTGACCAAGTTGAGCCAATTTAATACCGTTCTCAAATTCTTTCAGCGCATCTTCCAATGGTAATTCACCGCTTTCAAGTTTTGTCACAATTGTTTCTAATTGTGCAAGTGTTGTTTCAAAATCAGGTTCAGCATTTGCTGGTTTACGCGCCATTAAATTATCCTTTTCAGATGAATAAATTGCTCCGTATTGTACTTGATTTTTATAGGGATGTTAAAAACTTATTTCAAAGTGCGGTCAGTTTTTCGTGAGAATTTGAACTTTGTGGGATCTGGAATTTAGCGTACAATACGGCCATTTTTTATTATTCACAGATTATTATGAAATTTATCGTTAAACTTTTTCCTGAAATTATGATTAAAAGCGAAACCGTGCGTAAGCGTTTCGCAAAAATTTTGACTTCAAATATCCGCAATATTTTACAGAAATATGATGAAGAAACAGCGGTTGTTCGTCATTGGGATTACATCGAAGTGCGGTCAAAAAATGAAGCCAATCGTGAAGAGTTGATTGCGCTTTTACAACGCATTCCAGGGATTCATCATTTTTTAGAAGTGGAAGAAAAACCGTTTACCGATTTACATCATATCTTTGAGTTGACCTTAGCGGATGTCGCTGCTCAACTAGAAAACAAAACCTTTTGTGTACGCGTAAAACGTAAAGGGAAACATGATTTTAGTTCCATTGAAGCAGAACGTTATATCGGTGGTGGTTTAAATCAGCATATTGAAAGTGCAAAAGTACGCTTAAAAAATCCTGATGTGACGGTGCGTATTGATATTGAAGATGACAAAATGATGCTGGTGAGAGCTCGTCATGTTGGTCTTGGTGGTTATCCAATTGGGACACAAGAAGATGTGCTTTCATTGATTTCAGGTGGATTTGATTCAGGTGTATCTAGTTATATGCTTATTCGCCGTGGTTCACGTGTGCATTATTGTTTCTTCAATTTAGGTGGTGCTGCCCATGAAATTGGCGTGAAACAAATGGCTTACCATATTTGGAATCGTTATAGTTCATCACATAAAGTCCGTTTTATTGCCATTCCTTTTGAAGGTGTAGTGGGCGAGATTTTAGAGAAAGTCGATAACGGACAAATGGGCGTAGTATTAAAACGAATGATGGTGCGAGCTGCAAGTAAAGTTGCACAACGTTTTGATATTCAAGCGATCGTTACTGGTGAGGCGCTCGGACAAGTTTCGAGCCAAACTTTAACCAATTTACGTTTAATTGATGAAGCATCTGATGCGTTAGTATTACGTCCACTCATTACTCATGATAAAGAACAGATTATCGCGATGGCGAGAGAGATCGGCACAGATGATATTGCTAAATCCATGCCGGAATTCTGTGGAGTGATTTCTAAAAATCCAACGATTAAAGCGGTACGTGAAAAAATTCTTGAAGAAGAAAATCACTTTGATTTTGGCGTGTTGGAAAGTGCGGTTGAAAATGCACAATATTTAGATATCCGCCAAATTGCAGAAGAAACAGAAAAAGAAGTAGTGGAAGTAGATACCATTTCGGTGCTTGGCGAAAATGATATTATTTTAGATATTCGTAGCCCTGAAGAGACAGATGAAAATCCATTTGAATTAGATGAGCATCAAGTGATGCAATTGCCGTTTTATAAATTATCTTCACAATTCGGCTCATTAGATCAAAGTAAAAATTATGTGCTTTATTGTGAGCGAGGCGTGATGAGTAAACTGCAAGCGCTTTATTTAAAAGAAAATGGTTTCACGAATGTAAGAGTTTTCGGGAAAAAATAAGCCAAAAAGTGACCGCACTTTAACGTGCGGTTTTTTTATTCGTAATCTAATTCACCGACTAATTCATCGATAGCTTTGGCAAGTAACGTTCTGTCATGACGATAGCTAATATCATCCGCATTCAAGCGTTTAGCTAAGATTTTAATGGAAGAAATCGCAGACAAATCGACCGCACTTTTTTCGCGATAAGGGGTAATTGCACCATTAATAACGGGTTCACCGACAATTTCATTAATTTTCTGAATACGATCAGCCAGTGAAAGCTGAGAGGCAGCGCCAATTTCTACCCCTAAATTATCAATAAAAATTACTTTCGCTTTGCTATTACGCAGGGCAGTCGCTAATTCAGGTAGCAATAGCGGAGGCATAATGCTCGTCATGAAACTTCCTGGACCAAGTAAAATGACTTCCGCTTGTTCCAATGCTTGGATGGCTTCTTGTGCGGCTTTAACCATCGGTACTAAGAAAAGTGATTGGGGTAATTCTGTTAAATTATCAATGCTCACTTCCCCCACAATACTGGAGCCGGAACCTAAACTCGCGGCAAGATGAACAGGTTCTTCTGACATGGGAATAATGTGAGATTTTACCTTGAGTAATTCACGAATTAAGTTAATGGCTTCAATAGGGCGAATATGCATATCTTCTAAAGCTTTGAGCATTAAATTGCCTAAATTATGCCCAGAAAGTTCACCTTCACCGGTAAAGCGGTATTCAAATAATGCAGATGCCGTGCTTGGCTCAATGATGATTTGGTTTAAGCAATTACGTAGATCGCCCCATGCGATACCACCTCGTTCTTGGCGAATTCGGCCAGTTGAACCGCCGTTATCTGTGGTGGTGACTATACCGGTTAAACGCTCTTTCATAAAACTAAGCGCCGATAATACACGCCCTAATCCATGGCCACCACCAATGGCAACAATATGTTTGATTTCGTCTAAATGTTCATGACGGCTGTGACGAGATAAATCAGACATTTTTCTTCCTTTTTTACCTATAAATAATTATAAAAAATAATGTTATATATTTTTTTATATAAGTTAATGCTGTTATTTTTATCAATATAGTCGGGTTATTCTACCAAATTATTGCTATTAACCGCTTGCTTTTATTACAATACCAACACAATTTATTTTTAACGCATAACTCCGAGCTTGTTTAGCCTAAGTTTCACAAGAAATACGGTGGCAAGCCAATAACGCGGTACGTTATTCAGGGATACGCTGGAAACGGTTTATCCTCTCCATATTTAGAAAGGTGTAAAATGCAATCCATTCCTATCAAGAACGTAGGAGAGTCTCGCTTAGTCGATCCTTTCCAACGCCAATATTACTATCTACGACTGTCGATTACCGATCAGTGTAATTTTCGTTGTACCTATTGTTTACCTGATGGTTATCAACCCGAAGCTAACAAACCAAGTTTCTTAACCTTAAAAGAAATTACCCATCTTGCTCAAGCGTTTGCTGAAATGGGCACAGAGAAAATCCGTTTAACGGGTGGCGAACCGACTTTACGCAAAGATTTTATTTCTATTGCTGAAAGCATTGCTAATATTGATGGAATCCGTCAATTAGCTGTCACGACAAATGGCTATCGCATGGCAAAAGATGTGGCAGATTGGAAGAAAGCAGGGATTACGTCTATTAACGTCAGTGTTGATAGCTTAGATCCTAAAATGTTCCATCAAATTACAGGTATCAATAAATTTGATGACGTGATGCGTGGTATCGATCGTGCATTTGAGGTGGGCTATAACAAAGTTAAAGTCAATTCAGTTTTAATGAAAAATTTGAATGACAAAGAGTTTGAGCAATTCCTTGTTTGGGTGAAAGATCGTCCAATTCAAATGCGCTTTATCGAACTCATGCAAACGGGTGAAATGGATAGTTTCTTTGATAAATTCCATCTTTCAGGGCAAGTATTAGCGGATAAATTGCTGCAAAACGGTTGGCAATTACAACATAAATCCCATACTGATGGTCCAGCTAAAGTATTCACGCATCCTGATTATGCAGGCGAAATTGGCTTAATCATGCCTTATGAGAAGAATTTCTGCGCAAGCTGTAATCGTCTTAGAGTATCAGCGAAGGGCAAACTTCATCTCTGTTTATTCGGCGAAGAAGGCATTGAATTACGTGATTTATTGCAATCCCATGAACAGCAAGATATTTTGCAAGCACGTATTTTTTCTGCATTGCAAGGCAAGCGTGAACATCATTATTTGCATATCGGTGATAGTGGCGTAAGAAATCATTTAGCCTCTATCGGTGGCTAAAAGAAAATAGGTGACTTTTACTGTTCACTTATTTTGCTTTCGTCACACATGTAAAACATTCAATATTTTAACCGCACTTTATTTTATTATGACTACATTTACGCATATCAATTCTCAAGGTGAAGCCAATATGGTGGATGTTTCTGCGAAAGCAGAGACCGTTCGTGAAGCTCGTGCTGAAGCCATTGTGACCATGTCAAAAGAAACCCTTGCTATGATCGTGGAAGGCAAACATCACAAAGGTGATGTATTTGCTACAGCACGTATTGCAGGTATTCAAGCAGCAAAACGTACTTGGGAACTTATCCCGCTTTGCCACCCCTTATTACTTTCTAAAGTAGAAGTGAATTTAGAACCGTTACTTGAAACCAATCAAGTTCGTATTCAATCTCTTTGTAAATTAACCGGAAAAACCGGCGTAGAAATGGAAGCATTAACGGCTGCAAGTGTGGCAGCTTTAACTATTTACGATATGTGTAAAGCCGTACAAAAAGACATGGTAATTGAGCACGTTCGCCTGTTAGAAAAGAGCGGTGGAAAATCTGGTCATTTTATTGCGGAGGAAAAATAAGATGTTAAATGTTTTATTTTTTGCTCAAACTCGTGAATTAATTGGCGTCGATTCTATTCAGCTTGAAGGCGATTTTGCGACAGCGGAAGCGGTGCGTGAACATCTCGCTCAAAAAGGTGATAGATGGGCGTTAGCGTTAGAAAAAGGGAAGCTTTTAGTCGCCATTAATCAAACCTTGATGCCATTAGAAAGTGCGGTCAAAAATGGGGATGAAATTGCATTTTTCCCACCGGTAACAGGGGGTTAAATGACGGATATTCAAATTTCAGTACAAGAACAACCGTTTAATCAAAATGCCGTTTACCAATGGCTTTCTGAGCAACATTCAGTTGGCGCAACGGTTATTTTTGTGGGGAAAGTACGCGATCTTAATTTAGGTGATGAGGTATCCAGCTTATACTTAGAACATTATCCCGCGATGACAGAAAAAGCCTTACGTGAAATTGTAGAACAGGCGAAAGCCCGTTGGGATATCCAGCGAGTGTCAGTGATTCATCGTGTGGGACTTTTACATACTGGCGATGAAATTGTTTTAGTCGGTATCAGTTCTGCTCACCGAGGCGATGCTTACCATGCTAATGAATTTATTATGGACTTTTTAAAATCCAAAGCGCCGTTCTGGAAAAAAGAACAAACCAATCAAGGTGAACGCTGGATTGAAGCAAGAGAAAGCGATAAAGAAGCGTTAAATAAGTGGTAATTCAATATAAAAAATGGTCATATTTATGGCCTTTTTTACTTTTATCAGCAGAATAAGTATATAATTATATATGTTTTAAGTTATTAATTTATCTTTAATTTATCTTTGCATTACATTTAACTTCTCCATAAAAAACTATTCTTTGTCAGCTTTTGTAAAATCTTGTAAATTATCTGTTAATTGCTGAACTATGTATTATACTTATTCGTAATCAAGATTTTGTTTGTCTTGACTAGTTATTTTTAGATTATAGGAAAGGTTATTATGAATCATGTTTTTAAAATTATTTGGAATACAGTAAACCAATGCTGGATTGCTGTTTCAGAACTAAGCAAATCTGTGGGTAAATCATCTCAAATAGACAAACGTAAAGCATTAAATGTAATTATTGGAGCTGCAGTTTTAGCGGGTGTAAGCACAACCGCAATGGCTGAAACCAATGTGGTATCAAATGATCAGGGAAATATCGTTGGTGGTATTGGTGCGAGCGCTCTTGGTGGAACTGGTACAACAGGGAATTCTGTTGTTTTAGGTAATAAAGCTAAATCTGAAACAACTGAGAGCGTAGTAATTGGTGGTAATACTACAAATACAGGACGTTGGTCAGTAACTTTGGGTGATAAAGCTAATGGTAATTCTCAATACGGCGTGACGATTGGTGATCGTGCATCAACAGGTAAAGGCGGAAACGCAATTGCTATCGGTTTAATGGCAAAAACCTCTAATGAGAAAGTGGGTGGAAATAGCCAAACTGCTGTAGGGGCGGCATCTTATGCTGATGGTGAAGCAGCTTCAGCCTTTGGTGCAACAGCAAATGCAACAGGCGCTCTAGCAACCGCTGTTGGTAGAAACTCAAAAGCTCTCGCACTAAGTGCTTCTGCTTTTGGTGATAGTGCATCAGCTTCAGCATGGGGTGCAACTGCATTAGGTCGTGGTGCATCGGCTAGAGCAGATAATTCTATTGCTGTGGGCTCAGCTGCAGTAACCGAAGGACGAGAATCTACAGCATTAGGACGTCGTTCTTATGCGGGCGCTCAAAGTGCCACAGCTTTAGGTACTCTAGCAAGTGCAAGTGGGGTAGTTTCGACAGCTGTAGGTAATGGGGCTAAAGCGAGTGCTTTAGGAGCTTCATCATTAGGTAACGGTGCAGATGCTAGCGGTAGAGGTTCAATGGCTTTAGGTTATGCATCTAAAGCTTCAGGTGTGGATGCATTGTCATCTGGCTCTAATGCTAATGCTTCATCAATGAATGCCGTTGCGGTTGGTAAAGATAGTAATTCCTCTGCTGTTAATGCTATTGCTCTTGGTACATCTAGTAACGTCTCTGGGGTTAGTGCGGTAGTGATTGGTAATCAAGCAAAAGGTACTCATGAAAACTCTGTGACATTAGGTTCTTATTCAAGCAGCGCGGCTAATGATTTTGATAAGACAGCAAAAGCTTTATCTTCTTTTGACGATAATGCAACAGGCACGACAGTTAACTACAATGGTACTTCTTCAACTCAAAAAGGTGCAGTATCTGTCGGTGATGGAAAACTTGTTCGTCAAATCCAAAATGTAGGAGCAGGTCGAATTACCGCTACTTCGAATGACGCAGTAAATGGTAGCCAATTATACCAAGCTTATTACAATGCAGGCTTTAACATTCAAAACAATGGTAAAGAAACATCACGTATTAATACCCATGGCAAAGTGAATTTTGTAAATGGTACGAATACCGAAGTGGTTGTTACAGACGGTGATAACGCTGCTAATATTACAGTAAATTTAAAAAATGATATTGATGTTAATAGTGTTAAAGCTAATAATGTCACCGTAGGGCCTGTTACGATCAATAAAGATGGTATTAATGCAGGTGATAAAAAAATCACGAATGTATCAAATGGTACAATTTCAGCAAATAGTAAAGATGCTGTGAATGGTAGCCAATTATATGCAGCAAAGAACGAGCTTAATACCAATATTACTAAAGCCGCTGCAGCAGCTAAAACAGAAGTAAAAGCTGGAACGAATGTAGAGGTGACTTCTGAAACTGGTGCGAATAATCAAACGATTTACACGGTTAACGCAAAAGACACTTCAGCTTCTGTTGAAGCAGCTTCTGATGCTGTTACAGTAACAGTTGGTGAAAAAACAGAAGTTAAAAATGGTATTTCTGTTACCACAGTAACCAATTACAAAGTAGATCTTTCACAAAAAACCAAAGATGAAATCAAAAATGCAGGTGGTCGTGGATTTAACGTGACTGCAAGTGCATCTGAAGGTACTGTTGTAAATGAAGTGACAGAAGAAACGGTTCAATCTACAGCAACCAAAATGGATAAGTTAACACTTGATGCGGGTAAAAATATTAAATTAACCCATAAAAAAGGTAAAGTGTTAAGTGTTGCAGTATCTGACACACCGACATTCAAAAATGTCACAACAACGGGTGATCTTAACGTTGGCGGTACTGTCCATGCACACGGTGGCTTGGATGTTCACAACAATCGTATTGTGAATGTGGCCGATCCTAAAGACCCAACTGATGCAGTAAATAAACGTTATGTTGATAATGCAGTGAAAAACATTAATAACAACATCAATCGTTTAGACAACAAAATTGATCACGTTGATCGTCGTTTACGTGCAGGTATTGCAGGTGCGACAGCGATTTCTTTCTTACAACGTCCAAATGAAGCGGGTAAAAGCTTAGTTTCTGTTGGTGTTGGTGGTTATCGCAACGAAAATGCATTAGCGGTTGGTTATGGTCGAAATTCTGATAATAATAAAATTTCGATTAAAGTTGGTGCAAGTATCAATACCCGCAGTGATGTAAACTGGGGCGGAAGCATCGGTTACCAATGGTAATTATTTGATAAAAAGGCAGAGTAAAATCTGCCTTTTTTTATTATATTGAGATGAAAAAAAAGTGCGGTCAAATTTAACCGCACTTTTTGCTTTTATTGATTAAAGCACTTTCACAATACTTTCACACAAATAACGAATATTGTCTTCAGTGATACCTGCTACATTGATTCGGCCAGAACGAACAGCATAAATCGCAAATTCTTCTTTTAAGCGATCAACTTGCTCAGGTGATAAGCCGCTGAAAGAGAACATACCGTTTTGTTCCATGATAAAGCTGAAATCTTGTTCTGCACCGTATTCTTTTAATAACTGAACGAATAAATGACGCATTTTTTTGATGCGTTCACGCATTTCAGTCAATTCATTTTCCCACTCTTGACGAAGTTGTGCATCATTTAACACCGTTGCTACGGTCGCTCCACCGTGAGATGCTGGGTTAGAGTAGAGGGTACGAATAATTGATTTCACCTGTGTTAATGCAGTTGAAGCAATTTCTGCATTTTCAGCCACAAGGGTAAAGGCACCTACGCGCTCATTGTATAAACCAAAGTTTTTAGAGAATGAACTTGCCACTAATAATTCTTTATGATTTGCCGCAAAAGCACGTAAACCGTAAGCATCTTGATCTAAGCCATTGGCTAAACCTTGATAAGCAAAGTCAAAGAGTGGTAACCAGCCGTTTTTCGCTGAAAGCGCAGCTAACTCTTGCCATTGTTCAGGAGTTGGGTCAATACCAGTTGGGTTGTGGCAGCAACCGTGTAAAAGCACGACATCGCCTTCGCTTGCTTGGCTTAAATCTTCAAGTAAATGTTCCCAGTCAAGGGCTTTGCGTTCAGCATCATAATAACGATATTCACGAATCGTCATGCCCACCGCATTGAAAATTGCATTGTGGTTTGGCCATGTAGGTGTACTAATCCATACATTTTGTGCTTTGGTTTGACGTTTGATAAATTCCGCCGCAATGCGTAGTGCACCTGTGCCACCTAAACTTTGTACCGTTCTTGCTCGATTTGCTTTAATGACATCAGAATCTTTACCGAAAAGGAGCTCTTTTGTGCGTTCGTTATAATCGGCAATACCATCGATAGTCAGGTAGTTTTTCGTTTTTTCGTGATCAAATAAGCGTTTTTCCGCTTCTTTCACCGCACGCATAATCGGTGTTGTACCTTGTGCATCTTTATAAACGCCAATACCTAAATTGATTTTATTTTCACGCGTTTCAGATTTGAATGCTTCGCCTAAGCCTAAGATAGGATCGGCCGGAGCTGCTTTGATATGTTCAAACATAGCTTTTCCTTATGTATGTGTTGTGAGATGAGTAATTTTATACTTCAGTCAATGGATTTTATCAAGAAGAACCTAATAAAAATCAACCGCACTTTGATGTTTTTAGATATTCATCAAAAAGTGCGGTTGTTTTTTGATTATTTTAATTTCTCAATCGCCCAATTTAAACCTGATTGATAGTCCTCTGGGAGCTCGTGACCAAGTTTTTCAAGCTGTTGAATAATGATCGTTTTGTCTGGATGCGTAATATTGATATGACCTAATTTCCGACCAGGACGAACTTCCTTACCATACCAATGTAACTGAGAGAAAGGCGTGTTCAACCATTGTGAATTATGTTCTGTACCAATCAAGTTGACCATGACACTTGGTGCAATGGGTTGTAACGATGGAGTGGGTAAATCTAGTAAAGCACGTAGATGCAATTCAAATTGACTAATAGCACAACCTAATTGTGTCCAATGCCCACTGTTATGCACACGAGGGGCAAGCTCATTAATTAATAATTTATTCCCCACCACAAAGCATTCCATCGCCATTACTCCCACATATTCAAGCTTGTCCATGATTTTTCCAAGCATAGATTCAGCCTGAGTTTGTTGGCTTTGTTGTTGAGGGAATGAAATATCTGTCACACTGTAACGTAAAATGCCATTTTGCTGTAGGTTATGCGTCACTGGATAGAAACGTTTTTCACCATTTTTAAATCTTGCGCCTACAATAGAGACTTCATAATCAAAAGGAATAAATTTTTCTGCGATAACTTCACCTAATAAATCGTCCGTAATATCACGTTGATTATTTTCAGTGATAATCCATTGACCTCGACCGTCATAACCACCGGTGCGACGTTTCACTACGACTTTTTCACCTACGTTTTTAAATACTTCAGACCATTGAGTTTTATTTTTTAATAAACACCATGGCGAGGTAGAGAGATTGAGTTCATCCAGTAAAGATTTTTGGGTAAAACGATCAGCCAATAAGCCAAAAACATTTTGATTAACGAAATTCTTATGATGGCCTAATAATTCAGTTAACGGTGTCTTTTCCCAACGTTCAATTTCTGCGGTGATGATGGCATCTTTAGGTAAATCAAATATGGGGGCATTAAACTCAAGCGGTTGAACGTGAATATCTAAAGGTGCGCCTGCGTAACGTAACATTCTGCCGAGTTGACCATTACCAAGCACATAAACAGTAGGATATAGGGTAGAGTTTTGCATAAAATTTCTCATTAAATCTAGCTAAAAAACAACCGCACTTTGAAAAGTGCGGTCAAATTTAAAGGTGTTTTATGTACGAGGATCAGGATTATCCAATACCATATTGGTTTGATTTTCGCGGAATATTTGTAGGCGAGCGAATAACGCCTCATCCCAACCTGCAAGAATTTGTGCGGCGAGTAATCCCGCATTCGCTGCACCAGCAGGGCCAATCGCTAACGTACCGACAGGAATACCTTTAGGCATTTGCACGATAGAATAGAGACTATCAACACCGCTTAACATAGAGCTTTTAACAGGGACACCCAATACGGGCACAAGCGTTTTGGCTGCAATCATACCGGGTAAATGAGCAGCGCCACCCGCACCCGCAATAATCACTTTGTAACCATTCTTTTGTGCATTTTCGGCAAATTCAAACAGTTTGTCGGGGGTTCGATGTGCGGAAACGACTTCAACATGATATGCCACATTGAGTTCATCTAAAATTTGAGTGGCTTCTTGCATGGTTGCCCAATCGCTTTTTGAGCCCATAACAATAGCAATTTGTGCAGTATTTGACATATTTTAAAAAATTTATCTGATAAAAAACGATGCGTAGAATAGCATATTTGCCCACTTTTAAGCAAACGTTTGCTATGTGGTAAAAGCTGAAAATTCCATTGCAAGTTTTGTCATAAAATCTTATCCTAATACGAGTTTTTTTCTTAGAAATAGAGCAGATTATGTTAGCTAAAGCGAAATATAGAAAAGATTACAAACAACCTGATTTTACGGTTACGGATATTTTCCTTGATTTTCAATTAGATCCTAAGCATACCGTTGTCACAGCAAAAACAACCTTCCAACGTTTAAATGATGAAGCAACCCATCTACGATTAGATGGTCATGGCTTCCAATTTGCCTCCATTAAATTCAATGGCGAAGATTTCAAACATTATCATCAAGACCATGAAAGTTTAACGTTAGATTTAACCAATCAAAGTGCGGTCAATTTTGAACTTGAAATTGTAACGAATTTAGAGCCTGCACAAAACACCTCTTTACAAGGGCTTTATCAATCTGGTGAGGGCATTTGTACACAATGTGAAGCAGAAGGTTTCCGTCAAATTACTTATATGCTTGATCGCCCAGATGTATTAGCTCGCTATACAACCAAAATTACCGCCGATAAGACTAAATATCCTTACTTACTTTCTAATGGTAACCGCATTGCAAGTGGAGAATTAGAGGATGGTCGTCATTGGGTTGAGTGGAATGACCCATTCCCGAAACCAAGCTATTTATTCGCTTTAGTGGCGGGTGATTTTGATTTATTACAAGATACCTTTACGACAAAAAGTGGTCGTGAAGTAGCCTTAGAGCTTTATGTTGACCGTGGCAATCTTGATCGCGCTTCGTGGGCAATGGAAAGCCTGAAAAAATCTATGAAATGGGATGAAGACCGTTTCAATTTAGAATACGACTTAGATATTTACATGATTGTTGCTGTGGATTTCTTCAATATGGGCGCCATGGAAAATAAAGGGTTGAATATCTTTAACTCTAAATTTGTGTTGGCAAATCCACAAACAGCAACTGATGATGATTACCTCGCCATTGAAAGCGTGATTGCACACGAATATTTCCATAACTGGACAGGAAACCGTGTAACTTGCCGTGATTGGTTCCAATTAAGTTTGAAAGAAGGTTTAACGGTTTTCCGTGATCAAGAGTTTTCATCTGACACAGGTTCTCGAGCAGTCAATCGTATTAATAACGTGAAATTCTTACGTACGGTGCAATTTGCTGAAGATGCAAGCCCAATGTCACACCCAATTCGCCCTGAAAAAGTCATTGAAATGAATAACTTCTATACCGTGACCGTATATGAAAAAGGGGCAGAAGTAATTCGTATGTTGCACACTTTATTAGGTGAACAAGGTTTCCAAAAAGGGATGCAACTTTATATTGCTGAAAACGATGGTAAAGCGGCAACCTGTGAAGATTTTGTTTCTGCAATGGAACGTGCAAATGACGTTGATTTAGCACAATTCCGTCGTTGGTATAGTCAATCAGGTACACCAGAATTATTGATTAGCGATGCCTATGATGAACAAACTCATACTTATCGTTTAACGGTTTCGCAATCTACGCCACCAACAGCGGACCAAATGGAAAAAGTAAACTTACATATTCCATTGAAAATTGCGCTTTATGATGCCAAAGGCACGAAACAAATGTTACAGCATAACGGTGAGTTGCTAAGCGATGTGTTAAATGTGACAGAAAAAGATCAAGTCTTTGAATTCCATGGCATTTATGGTCGCCCAATTCCTGCGTTATTATGTGATTTCTCTGCACCGGTTAAACTGGATTATGATTACACCACAGAGCAGTTATTAGGTTTGCTTAAATTCGCTGATAACCAATTTGCTCGTTGGGATGCCGCACAAATGCTGTTTACTCAAGAATTACGTCGTAATGTGGCGCATTTCCAACAAGGTGAAGCCTTTGAAATTTCACCTGATGTTTTGACCGCACTTGCGCATGTATTGGAAAATTATGAACAAGATATTGAATTAGCGACATTAATTCTAACCTTGCCAAAAGACATTGAGTTTGCAGAAAGTTTTAAAACGATTGATCCAGATGGCATTGCAGCCGCAAGAGAATTTATGTTGGTACAAATCGCAGAATACTTGAAAGAAGATTTATTGCGTATTTACACCCATATTCGTCTTGAAGATTATCGAGTGACGCAAGAAGATATTGCTTTACGAGCAATGCGTAATCTTTGTTTAAGTTATTTGGCTTACACCAATTTAGGCAATAATGTGGTGCAAAAACATTACAATAATGCCAATAATATGACAGATACGTTGGCCGCATTAACTATGGCAACCAAAGCGGCGTTACCTTGCCGTGATACTTTGTTAGCGGATTTTGAACAAAAATGGCAACATGATGGCTTGGTCATGGATAAATGGTTTGCTTTACAAGCAACTCGCCCAGATGAAAACGTATTGGAAATTGTACAAGTATTAATGGATCACCCAAGCTTTAACTTCAACAATCCAAACCGTTTACGTTCATTAGTGGGTAGCTTTGCAAATCACAACTTAAAAGCATTCCATCATATCAGTGGTTCAGGCTATCGTTTCTTAACGGATGTCTTAATTCGTTTAAATGAAACAAATCCGCAAGTAGCAGCGCGTTTAATTGAACCATTAATTCGTTTCTCACGTTTTGATGCACAACGTCAAACGTTAATGAAACGCGCCTTGGAGCGATTAAGTGCCGTTGAAGAACTCTCGAAAGATTTATTCGAGAAGATTGAAAAAGCATTGCAATAAACAAAAAGTGCGGTTAATTTTGACCGCACTTTCCATTTACAGTGAACTATCCTGAGAGATAAACGAGTATGTATTCTTTGATCCGTAAAGCCATCTTTTCCCTTGATCCTGAAACCGCTCATGATTTAGTGATTAAATCATTGCATTTAGCGGGTAAATCACCTTGCCAATTTTTATTAAAGCAGCTTTTGGCTTGTCCACAAGGTTCGCCTAAGCAAGTAATGGGCATTACATTTAAAAATCCTATTGGATTAGCAGCGGGCGCAGATAAAAATGCTGAGGCTATTGATGGCTTTGGTGCGATGGGATTTGGTTTTATTGAAGTCGGTACGGTTACGCCTTTGGCACAAGAGGGAAATGCTAAACCTCGTCAATTCCGTTTAGTGGAAGCGGAAGGGATTATTAACCGTAATGGATTCAATAATTATGGCATTGATTACGTGGTCGAGAATGTTAAAAAAGCAAAATTTGATGGTGTAATTGGGATTAATATTGGCAAAAATAAAGTCACGCCACTTGAAAAGGGGAAAGATGATTACTTATTTTGCTTAAATAAAGCCTATAACTATGCAGATTATATTACGGTAAATATTTCATCACCGAACACTCCAGATTTGCGCCAATTGCAGTATGGTGATTATTTTGATGATTTACTGCAAAGTGTAAAACAGCGCCAAAAAGTATTAGCTGAGCAATATAATAAATATGTGCCGATTGCAGTAAAAATTGCACCTGATTTATCCGAGACTGAGCTCGTTCAAATTGCTGATACGTTACTTCGTCATCAAATGGATGGGGTAATTGCCACTAATACAACGATTTCACGCGACAACGTCACAGGTTTGAAAAATGCGGAACAACAAGGCGGCTTAAGTGGAAAACCGTTACAGCAAAAAAGTACAGAAATTATTCGAAGATTGCATCAAGAGCTGAAAGGACAAATTCCGATTATTGGGAGTGGTGGTATTGACGGTGTACAAAACGCACAAGAGAAGATTGAAGCTGGGGCAGACTTGTTACAAGTTTATTCGGGCTTGATTTACCACGGCCCAAGCTTAGTTAAAGGCTTGGTTCAGGCGATTAAGTAAGAGAGAAATAATATGAAAACATTATTTCTAGCCTCTTATTTTGCAGCCGTAGAAAATCTTTTCAAACGATTTTTAAAACAGCATTTTTTATTGCATAAAGTGCTGTTTATACCTACTGCAGGTAATGTAGAAAGCTATGTTGAATACATTGATGAGGCAAAAAATATTTTTCATAAATTAGGTTTTGAAGTCGATGTTTTGGATATAGCCCAAGAAACAGAAGAGGTTATTAAGGATAAATTAAATTATACGCCGAGCCTTTACATTTCTGGTGGTAATACGTTTTATCTATTACAAGAGTTGAAAAGAAAGCACTTATTACCACATATAAAAAAACGAATTGATGAAGGTATGCTTTACCTTGGTGAATCTGCCGGTGCTATTATTACCGCCAGCGACATCGAGTATAATCAAGTTATGGATGACAAAAATATAGCTATCGATTTGACCAATTATTCAGCTTTAAATTTAGTCGATTTTGCAATTGTTCCACATTATGGTGAGTTTCCTTTTGAAGAGAGTTCACAGAAAACTGTTCAGATCTATCAATCCAAATTGAATTTACTCCCTTTAACAAATAGCCAAGCTGTAATTGTTGATGAAGATAATTACACTATTCAAACTAATTTATAGGAAAGCCGATGATCAAATATGATTTACATTGCCATAGTACGGCTTCAGATGGTGTTTTAACACCTACAGAGCTTGTGCAACGAGCTCATGAACAAGGTGTCAATGTGCTTGCTTTATGTGATCACGACACCGTGATGGGCATTGATGAAGCCAAAATTGAAGCAGATAAATTAGGTATTGAACTAATTAATGGCGTGGAAATTTCAACGAATTGGGAAGGTCGTGGTATCCATATTGTTGGATTAAATTTTGATAAAACACATCCTAAAATGACCGCACTTTTAGCTGAACAAAAATCACTGAGAGAAAAAAGAGCGGTCGAAATTGGCCACAAATTAGAAAAAGCAGGTGTTCAAAATGCCTATGAAGGCGCAAAAGCATTAGCAAACGGGGAAGTAACTCGTGCGCATTATGCGCGTTATTTGGTACAAATCGGCAAGGTTTCAAATGATGGGCAAGCCTTTAAGCGTTATCTAGGCGGTGGGAAATCGTGTTTTGTCAAGGCTGAATGGGTGGATATTCCAACGGCGATTGAGACGATTCATGCTGCAGGTGGCGTTGCCGTCATTGCTCATCCTATGCGTTATAACATGACAGGAAAATGGATTCGTCGATTAATTGTTGATTTTAAACAATGGGGCGGTGATGGTATGGAGGTCGCAGATAGTGGACAGACCAAAGATCAGCGTCAATATCTTGCGCGTTTAGCTAATGAATATGACTTAGCTGCCTCATTAGGTTCAGACTTTCATTTTCCTTGTGGATGGATTGAATTAGGAAAAAATTTATTTTTACCTGAAGAGGTAAAACCGATTTGGACATTATTTGAATAATAAAGGGCGGTCAATCCGCCCTTGTTTTTATATTTGACTGTTCTCACACAAGCCGAGACTCGCTAGAAATTCAATAAATGCGCGAACTTTAGCGGGTAAATGACGACGATTTGGGTAAACCACATAAATATCTAAAGGTTTTTGTCTATATTCAGACAAAATTTCAACTAACTCACCTGAAGCAAGCGCATCTTTTACAAAGAAACCAGGTAAATTGCTGATGCCCAAGCCTGCTTTTGTCATTTCTAACAATGCCATACCATTATTAGAAACCACTTTAGATTGAATTTTATAACGTTGAATTTGATTGGCTTTTGTTGATTGCCAATGTGCTTGATTTAACGATGATTTATAAAGTAAACCTTGGTGATATTCTAAATCGTCAGGTGTAAGTGGTGTGCCTCGCGACTCTAAATAACTTGGCGAAGCAACAAAATGCATAGGGGAGCTGCTAATTTTACGCGCAACAAGTGAGCTGTCTTGCATATAACCGATACGTAATGCTAAGTCATAGCCTTCCGCAACGAGATCAACACGCTTGTCTTCAAATTCAATTTCTACGTGTAAATTGGGATGAAGCTCAATAAATTTAGGCAAGTTAGGTGAAATATAAAGTAAGCCAAAATCACGTGGTACAGAGATTAATAAATTACCTTGCAAGCTCGTTGCCATATTACTAATACTAGAGTCAGCTTCGCTTAAATCTAATAGAATGGCTTGGCAACGTTGGTAATAAAGCATACCAGCTTCAGTAGGTACAATTTTTCGTGTTGTACGTTGTAATAATCGTGTTTTTAAATGTTCTTCTAATTGTGAAACTAATTTACTCGCCATTGCCACAGAAATATTCTGTTGGTTTGCGGCTTGTGTAAAACTTTGCGTTTCGATCACTTTGCAGAAAACCGAAATTGCATTCAGTTTGTCCATTTATAAATCCTTTTTGAAAAAAAGCTTGATTTTATCGGCGTAAGTTTGCAGTATATCGCCAATTTTACAGAATTCTAGTTATATTTTAGGTAAGCAAATGAGCAAATCTTTAGTGATTGTGGAGTCGCCAGCCAAAGCGAAAACCATCAATAAATATTTAGGTAGCCAGTATGTGGTGAAATCCAGCGTAGGGCATATTTGTGATTTGCCTACTGCAGGGAGTAGCACAGGCGAGAAGGCTAAACCCGTTTCCACTAAAGGATTAAGTGCGGAAGAAAAAAACAAAATTAAAGCAGAAAAAGACCGTGCGGCCTTAGTGAAACGTATGGGAATTGACCCTTATCATGATTGGAAAGCCAATTACCAAATTCTACCTGGCAAAGAAAAAGTAGTAGCTGAATTAAAATCCCTTGCTAAAAAATCTGATCATATTTATCTCGCAACCGACTTGGATAGAGAAGGAGAGGCTATCGCGTGGCATTTACGTGAAGTCATTGGTGGCGATGATAGTCGTTTTAGCCGCGTTGTATTTAATGAGATTACTAAGAAAGCGATTGAAAAAGCGTTCCAGCATCCTGCTCACATTAATATGGACCAGGTTAATGCTCAGCAAACTCGTCGTTTCTTAGACCGCGTGGTAGGCTTTATGGTGTCGCCATTATTATGGAAGAAAGTGGCGCGAGGTCTATCAGCTGGACGTGTGCAATCTGTTGCCGTGAAATTGGTGGTAGAGCGTGAACGTGAAATCAAAGCATTCCAACCGGAAGAGTTTTGGGAAATTGAAGCGCTAACCCAAACGAGCAAGAAAGAAGACTTGCGTTTGGATGTGGTGCAATATAAAGGCAAGAAATTTGAGCCAAAAAATGAAAAAGAAGCACAAAGTGCGGTCGATTTCTTAAATAAATCACATTACGTTGTCACAGATTTAGAAACAAAACCAACAGGTTCTAAACCAAGAGCCCCATTTATTACTTCAACCTTACAACAAACTGCAAGCACGCGTTTAGGTTTTGGGGTGAAGAAAACCATGATGTTGGCACAACGTTTATATGAAGCTGGTTACATTACTTACATGCGTACTGACTCTACCAACTTGAGCCAAGATGCATTAAATATGGCACGCTCTTATATCGAAAGCCATTTCGGCAAAGATTATTTGCCAGCTAAACCGAATTTCTATTCCAGTAAAGAAAATGCACAAGAAGCACACGAAGCCATTCGTCCTTCTGATGTCAAACTGCTTGCGGATCATTTAAGTGGCATGGATAAAGATGCTGTGCGCTTGTATGATTTAATCTGGCGTCAATTTGTGGCTTGTCAAATGCCGGCTGCACAATATGACAGTACAACAGTCACTGTAATGGCTGGCGATTATGAGTTGAAAGCCAAAGGTCGTATTTTACGTTTTGATGGTTGGACAAAAGTCTTGCCACAATTAGGTAAAAACCCAGAAGACCAAATTTTACCGGCTGTGAGTTTGAACGAAACATTAGCACTAAAAACAGTTTCACCAAGCCAACACTTCACCAAACCGCCCGCTCGTTTTACTGAAGCAGCATTGGTTAAAGAATTGGAGAAACGTGGTATTGGTCGTCCTTCGACTTATGCGGCAATTATTTCGACTATTCAAGAGCGTGGTTATGTACGCATTGAAAATCGCCGTTTCTATGCCGAGAAAATGGGCGAAATCGTTACTGATCGCTTAAATCAATCTTTTACTGATTTGATGAGCTACGATTTCACTGCCAATATGGAAAACGTACTAGACCAAATTGCGTCCGGTGAGAAAAATTGGAAGGCTGAGTTAAATCAATTCTTCAAAGATTTTTCTACCCAACTTTCTACGGCTGAATTAGATGAGTTAGAAGGTGGAATGAAGCCGAATAGCCTTGTGCTCACCGATATTGATTGCCCAACTTGTGGCCGCAAAATGGCGATTCGCACAGCAAGTACAGGTGTCTTCCTTGGTTGTTCAGGTTATGCATTACCACCAAAAGAGCGTTGTAAAACGACGATTAATCTTATTCCAGAAGCTGAATTATTAAATGTGCTAGATGAGGCTTCTGAGACCAAAGCCTTAATGGATCGTAAACGTTGTCCGAAATGCGGTACCGCGATGGATAGCTATATCATTGACCCACGTCGTAAATTACATATTTGTGGTAATAATCCAAATTGTGATGGTTATTTGGTTGAACAAGGTCAATTCAAAATTAAAGGCTATGATGGTCCGATTGTAGAATGTGATAAATGCGGTTCAGATATGCATTTAAAACTCGGTCGTTTTGGTAAATATATGGGCTGTACCAACTGTGATAACACCCGTAAGATTTTGAAAAACGGCGAAGTTGCACCACCAAAAGAAGAGCCGGTTCATTTCCCTGAATTGAAATGTGAAAAATCTGATGCGTATTTTGTATTACGTGACGGTGCAAGTGGCGTGTTTATGTCAGCACATAACTTCCCGAAATCACGTGAAACTCGACCGGCAAAAGTGGCTGAATTAGCGCTTTATCGTGATCGTTTACCAGAAAAATTACGTTATTTAGCCGATGCGCCACAAAAAGACCCTGAGGGTAATGAAGCCATTATCCGCTTTAGCCGTAAAGAAAAACATCAATATGTGACATCTGAAAAGAATGGCAAAGCCACAAAATGGATTGTGGATTATATTGATGGAAAATGGGTAGAACGGAAAAAGTAGGATGAACATCACGGTTTATTGCGGTGCCAGTTTAGGTAATGATTCTGCCTATCAGGCTGCCGCAAAAAAATTAGGAAAATGGATTGCTGATGGTCAACATACTTTAGTCTATGGTGGCGGAAAATTGGGATTAATGGGCGTGGTTGCAGATACTGTACTTGCTCATCAAGGCAAGGTAATTGGCATTATTCCTCAATTTTTACAAGACAGAGAAGTTGCACATCCTAATTTGACCAAGACCGTGATTGTTGAAAGCATGTCTGAGCGAAAAAATAAAATGATTGAGCTTGGCGATGCTTATATTGCTTTGCCTGGCGGACCTGGCACTTTAGAAGAAATTGCTGAAGTGATTTCTTGGGCGCGAATTGGAAAAAATAATAATCCTTGTATTCTGTTTAATGAAAAGGGGTATTTTGATTCACTAAAGTCCTTTTTTAGCCATATGGTGAAAGAAGGCTTCTTTACTCAAGGTGATTTTGAGAAGATTTTATTCTCAAATAATCTTCAAGAAATCGAAACCTTTATTGAACATTACCAACCTCCAGCGTTAAGAATATATTAAAAAAGTGCGGTTAAATTTGACCGCACTTTTTTTATGATTAATGATGATGTTCTGGTTTTGGTGGGAGTTTAGCTCTAGCTTTACCAACAGGGAGAATTAACGTCGCATAATTCGCTGAATGTTGACAAACTTTTTGATCTTCAAATGGTTCTTTATGAATCACTTTAAGTTTCCAAACGCCTTCAATTAATGGAATAAAGTTAACTTTACCTTCTTTGTCTGTTTTACCAGAAAAGGCTTGCGGCTCACGGTGAGATGTTGCCGCTTCCATATCTTTTACAACAAATGTATCAGAGGTTGCGATAATCGTTTCGCCTGCAAGCGGTTGGTCTTTATAGAAAATCTGAACAGGGAAAGCTTCGCCCGCTTTAATTGTTTTTGGATCTTTAAGTGGCACGATTTCAAGTGGTAAGCCGAGGCGTGTCATTGCCATATCTGCATTTAATGGTTTTTTGCCCACTACAGTAAAGGCTTTACCAAACATTTGAGTTTGTTCGCAATAGAATGCATTTGGTGTGCCTTGTAAGTTATCCATTTTCCAACCTTCATTATTTTGTGACCAGAAAGTTGGTTTATAAGTAGCTGTTACCCAATATGAACCGTCTTTTAACGGTTTTTCTGATTGATATTGGTAGTTTTCACCTTTTTGTACTAATGTTTGCATTTCACCATCTTGATTGATGAGTTCCATCGGTGGAAAAATCGCGAGACGTTTTTCAGGAATTTTTTCAACGTAGGGGTAGTCACCATAAGCTAAATCAGCTTTTAAAACGCTATTAGAAGCCAGTTGTGCTGGTGTTGCAACCCAAACTTCATGTGCTTGCGCAAGCGCAGAGAAGCCAAGTAGTGCTGCAATTAATGTTTTTTTCATGGTCTTTCCTTTTTAATAATAAATCAATTTATAGAAAGTCTTCGATAGGGCGGACGAGTATAACGAAAAAGAAATAATGAGACGAATAGAAAAAGTTGATTTTGTGAGGAACTTCACATTTTTTTAACAAAAAAGTGCGGTCAATAAAACGATTGTTTTTCTGACCGCACTTATTTTAAATAAAAAGCTAAATAGGCTTATTTTTTAGATGGTTTAATGGCTAATAAATTGCAACTTAATTTACTAATTACATGTTCAGCTGTATTACCTAGTAACGCTGCAGATAAACCCGTTCTTCCCACTGTGCCTAAAATCACTAATTCAGCTTCAATTTCTTTCGCCACTTCAGGAATCACCTCTTCAGGGAAACCTTCGCGTACATGGGTATGATCTTCATCAATACCAAATTTTTGACGTAAGGCTTTCATATTGATAAGGTGTTGGCCACGAATGCCATTTTCATAACCTGAAGTATTAAATTCAGGTAAATCAATCGCCATATTAATTGGCGCAACAGGGTAGGCGGCTACTAAATGTACGTTACCACGGTTTAAGTTTTCCGCTAAGCTCATTCCTGTTGAAACTAACTCTTGGTTGAATTCATCTTGATATTCCTGTTCACCCGATACATTCACGGCGACTAAAATACGGCGTTGGTGTTTCCAGTCACCATCACGCACCATTAATACTGGAATTGGACATTTACGTAATAATTGCCAATCTACAGGTGTGAAAATCAATGAAGTGAAGCTTTCTTCATCTTTGGTGTATTTTACAACGAGATCATATTGATTTTTTTCAACTTCTTCACGAATTGCATCCGCTTCATTGCTACTCCATACAATGTGTGATTCAAATTCAATTTCTGGATCTGCATATTTATCTAAATAAAATTGTACAGCTTGACGTTGTTGTTCAACGGCTGTTTTATGCATTTCGCTGCGTTCTTCAGAAGAAAGAAGGGCTGACATCTCATACGATAAGTCATAAACACTCAAAAGGGTGGTGATTTTTACCTTTGTTTCATTTTGCTGTTCTTTAACAAGACGAACGGCACGAGCTAGAGCATATTGTTTTTCGTTATCAGGATTGAGTACAACAAGAATATTATTAAATTTCATAAAACCTCCAAGATATGAGATATCAATAGGATAGAAAAGATTTTAAACGATGACAAGAACCGATTATCAAAAAAGTGATCTCGTGCAAGTTTTTTTGTTTCAAATGTTAAAAAAGCGTGAAAACTCACGCTTTTAATTTATTCTGCTAATTGGATTTTGGTTTTATGTACACCGGTTAAATCAATCAATGCATTAATATCATTAATAGTAATGTATTTACCTTGAACAGAGAGTACATCCAATTTTTGGAAACGACCAAGTAAACGACTGATGGTTTCAACAGTTAAACCAAGATAGTTACCGATATCACTACGGGTCATAGTTAAGCGGAATTCTTTCGCTGAGAAACCACGAGCAGAATAACGTTTTGATAGATTATGGATAAATGCCGCTAAACGTTCTTCAGCATTCATTTTAGACAGTAATAAAATCATTTCTTGATCGCTTTTGATTTCACTACTCATTAAACGCATAATTTGCTGACGAAGTTTAGGCATTTTTCCAGATAAGTCATCTAAGATATCAAATGGAATTTCACATACCATGGCGGTTTCCAAAGCCTGTGCAAAACTTGGATGTTGCATATTTGTGATTGCATCAAAGCCCACTAAATCACCAGGTAAGTGGAAAGAGGTAATTTGTTCTTCACCGGCTTCGCTAATGGTATAAGTTTTAATGGTTCCAGAACGAATCGCATAAATGGAATTCAGTGTATCACCGGCTTTAAAAAGGACTTGAGATTTTTGGATAGGTTTTTTACGCTCGATGATATTATCAAGCTGATCGAGCTCATGTTCGTTCAATGTGAAAGGGATACAAAGTTGGCTAATACTGCAATCTTGACAATGGATTGCACAACCACCTGATTGAACTCTGCGTCCTGATTTGGTTTCTGAAACGAAATTCTTCATTTATTCCTCAAATCGATAAATATAGTGTAAAATTGATCTAACGCAATTATTCTACCACTAAATAGTCAATTTCAGAAGTTATCAAAGAGCAAATCAATATGGCTGCAGAAAAATTAACCAAAAAACGTTTAATACAAATTATTATCATGCTGATTATTTTAGTCAGTGCATTCGTTTGGCGATATCTATTGTAATAAGTGCGGTCAAATTTTTGATTGTTTTGATAAGATAAAAAGAGCCACAAATTTGTGGCTCTTTGTTTTTAGATTTAAATCGGATTACCATTCGTAACCTACACCAGCACCTACAGTCCATTGACCACGAGTATCTGCTGCACCATTTACGTTTGATGACCAATGACCATTGTCAGAGTTACGAGACGCTTTGATTGCAATCGCGCTTTCACCACGGTGGTGAGCAACCCCAGTTGATACCATGCTCTTACCATCTTTACGAGCAGATGGAGCTGAGGCAATTGCTGCAACGCCAGCAATACCTGCGCGAGATTTACGGTCAACATCATGAACTTTCTTATTTAAAGTATTAATTGCTTTAGTATTGTTAGCGATGTTTTGAGTGTTTGTAGCAATATTTTTAGTATTGTTAGCCACATCAGTTTTCACTTTATTTAATTGTGAAACATTAACCGCATCGTTATCATTTTCACCATTTGCAACGCTGATAACTTTTTTGTTACCTGCATTAATTCCGTTTTGATCAATTTTGATATTGGAATTATTAATGGTATAAGAATTTGCTTTGATGTCTTTTTTGGTACTAACAGTATAGGTTTTTACTTGGTTAGCATCATCGTGAGTTTCTTCTACATCGATGTTATCACCAGCTTTTACTTTTACATCACCTGCGCGAACTCGTATGTTCTCGATACGTTTTTTATTTTCACCAACTTGCTCGGCGACCATATAAAGTTGTGAACCATTGATTGCGTCAGTAGATGTTTTGGAGATTTCACCCGCACCAACATTAACAATTTGACGAGTAAATTGTTCATTGCCTACTGAACCAACGGAGACTGTCCCAGTCGCATCTGTTCCAGCAAAGCCATTATAAGAAATACCATTTATAGTAGCGTCATTTACTGCAGCTGCCAGTTTTGTTTCTGAAGCATTACCTAACGCCACACTTGAGCCGTGAGTTGCACTTGCTTTATCACCAATTGCAACAGCATAACCTGCAGTTGCTTTCGATTTGTCACCAACAGCTATTGATGCTATACCTGACGAAGTTGCATTTGAACCTGTTGCAATAGCAGATAATCCCGCCGCAGTTGAGCCAACTCCAGTTGCAATTGAACCAATACCTGACGCCTTACTTTCATAACCAACAGAAATACCTTGATAATGTGCAGAGGCACCAGCGCCAATAGAAACACCTCTAATTTCAGAACTTGTATTCGCACCAATCGCAATAGAATCCTCTGCTTTAGCTTTAGAATTTACGCTGATTGCAACGCTACGAACACCTGTAGCAGTTGAACTATCACCTACAGCAGTAGCAAAAACAGCGGTTGCATTTGTAGATTCTCCGACTGCGACTGAAGATTTAGCAGTGGCATTGGAATCATTACCAATTGCGACTGATGAATCTTCTTTTGCTTGTGCACCAGAACCAACAGCTAGAGAACTTTCACCGCCAGCTAATGATTTTGATCCAAATGCATTTGCATTAGCTTTAAGTGCTTTTGCTGATTCACCAATAGCAACTGTTTCCGCTGCTTCAGATTTAGCATTCGTACCAATTGCAATCAAATTTGCAGGTTTATTAGAATTTGCTGCGGCTGGGTTGGTTACATGAGCTTTAGCTCCTACACCAATTGCAAGTGCATTAAGGCCATCTGCAGTAGATTGAGTACCAATAGCTGTAGAGTTTTCACCATTTACATTATTGTTATTACCTAGAGCTAGAACTTCTTTTCCTAAAACGACGTTGTTTAAACCAAATACACTTGCTTTACTTGTGTTTTTATCTACAACAACATCTTTTTCTGGTGTACCTGTTACACGTTGAGCACCAACTTTATTGTGAGCACCAAATCCAAGAGAATGATCGGCATAAACTTTGTTATCATCACCAACACTTTGGGTAAAATGACCATATGCATCATTCCCATCACCAATCGCATTGGCTTGTTCACCTTTTACCACATTTTGATTACCGATGGCAGAACTTGAACCTTGGCTTTCTTCAGCTTCAGCAGCAGGAATAGAATAGATTTGGTTTTGCTGACCAATAGCCGTATGTCCAGGACCTTTAACGTTAGTTGCTTCTATTGTCTTGTTTGCATTAACAGCATCTTGTGTCGTGATATTCAGAATATTTCCATCAGCAGCATTCGCTATAGCAACATTCACCCCAATAATTAATGCCGTGATAGCATTAAATTTAAAATTTTTCATATGTCCTCGCTTGAGTTTCTTCTTTAATTACATAAATGTGATAAAAGAATTTCATTAGAGCAGTGTAAATATACATAAATACTATATAGGACGCATTGAAGAATGGATTAACTGTATGATTTTTAATCTCTTATTTTTCAGATATTGAAAATCTTATTTTTATCTATTCAGTAAACGATTGCGTACCTACACAAGATTATAGATAGGTTTTTTTGTATAGAAAAGTAAATAGCATGTTTATTTTGTAAAGAATTGTAAAGAGTTGTAAAGAGTTGTAAGTATTATTTAAATATCGCTCATTTCTAAGGTTGAAATACGAAAATATATTTCCTTATTTAAGTTAAGGATATTTTAAATTTAAAAAGAGCGGTCAATTTGCAAGAAGATTTTCAAGATTGAGAAAAAATCCTGTATAATCTCAGAAATTTTTTGTTCAATTTTAAGCTTTTGTAACCGAATGATCGAAACCTCACAAACCATTCCTGAACTCGTTTCATGGGCGAAAGAGCGGGAATTTTCGTTAAATCTGCCAACAGAGCGCTTAGTGTTTTTATTGGCTATTGCCATTTATAACAATGAACGTTTAGATGGCGAGATGCTAGAAGCCGATTTAGTGGATATTTTCCGCCATACAGCCAATGCCTTTGACCAATCAACGGACGCGATTGCCACTCGTGCCAATAATGCTATTAATGAATTGGTGAAGCAGCGTTTTCTTAACCGTTTCAGCAGTGAATTTACGGAAGGGCTTTCCATTTATCGTCTCACCCCACTGGGTGTTGGCGTATCAGATTATTATATTCGTCAGCGTGAATTTTCTGCATTGCGTCTTTCTGTACAGCTTTCTATTGTGGCTGATGAAATTCAGCGTGCATCTGATGCAGCAGAAGAAGCTACAGCAAAAGGGGAGAATGAGCACTTTTGGCGCAGGAATGTTTTTGCTCCGTTAAAATATTCAGTAGCAGAGATTTTCGATAGTATCGATTTATCACAACGCGTGATGGATGAAAATCAACAAAGCATTAAAGAAGAAATTGCCAATTTACTTACCAAAGATTGGCAGGCGGCAATTTCTAGCTGTGAACGTTTATTAGATGAAACCTCAGGCAATTTACGTGAGTTACAAGATACCTTAAATGCGGCAGGTGATAAGTTACAGGCTCAATTATTACGTATTCAAGATTGTGTAATTGGTCACGATGAGCTGTATTTTATTGAACAATTAATTACCGATTTACAATCCAAACTTGACCGTATTATTAGCTGGGGACAACAAGCCATCGATTTATGGATTGGTTATGACCGTCACGTGCATAAATTTATCCGTACCGCCATTGATATGGATAAAAATCGCGTATTCTCACAACGTTTGCGTAATTCTATCCACAGTTATTTCGATCATCCTTGGTTCTTGTGGACAGCTCAAGCAGAACGTTTGGTCGATCTGCGAGATGAAGAAATGGTATTGCGTGAAGATGATGCATTGGGTGAATTACCAGAAGAATTGCAATATGAGTCTTTAGCTGATTTGCATGATCAAATCGTAGAGCATATGCAAGACTTACTCATTCAATACCGTGAAAATAATCGTCCAATTGATTTAAGTTTGGTCTTAAAAGAACAATTAGAAGCTTATCCACTTTCTCGTCATTTTGATGTGGCACGTATTATTGTGGATCAAGCAGTGCGTTTAGGTATGGCAAATGATGATTTAGCCGGTCTCTATCCGCAATGGCAGGAAATTAACGATTACGGCGCAGAAGTGCAGGCGCATGTGATTGATAAATATTAATTTCGTGGCTTACCCAAAACGAATTCATAAAATGAGAAATTAACCATGACAGATATTCAAGATGTAATTTCCCCGAAATTGGCAAATGCCATTGCTAATCCTATTTTCCCGGCAGTGGACAGCTTGTTGCGTTCAGGTCGCCATATCAGCACAGATCAATTAGATAATCATGCTTTTTTGATGGATTTCCAAAATGAGTTGGATGGCTTTTATCGCCGTTACAACGTGGAATTAATTCGTGCACCGGAAGGCTTTTTCTATTTACGTCCAAAAGCGACGACGTTAATCGCTCGTTCAGTGCTTTCTGAATTAGAGATGTTAGTAGGGAAGGTACTTTGCTATTTATATTTAAGCCCAGAACGTTTAGCACAGCAAGGTATCTTCAGTACACAAGAAGTCTATGATGAATTACTCAACTTGGCGGACGAAGGCAAATTATTGAAAGCCGTTAATCAACGTTCCAGCGGTTCAGATTTAGATAAGCAAAAATTATCTGAAAAAGTACGTGCGGCGATCGGTCGTTTACGCCGTTTAGGCATGATTCATACTGTGGGCGAACAGCATAGCGGTAAATTTACTATTTCAGAATCAGTTTTCCGTTTTGGGGCTGAAGTGCGTTCCGGTGATGATCCGTTAGAAGCGCAAACTCGCTTAATTCGTGATGGGGAAGCGGCAACACCGCAATCTCTCGAATTAGAAAAACAAGCAAAAGCGGCAAGCAATGCTGATGACCTTGATGATGAAGAAAGTGCGGTCGAAATTGATGAAGAATTTGATGATGCAGGAGAACAAGAATAATGTCTGATGTATTAGAACTTGAAAACGAAATCTATCAAGACGAACCTGAGCAATCAACCGAACAGGTTGAAGAAGAGTTTATTGCTCCTGTATTAAACCAACATAATGGGGTAGAACGCGGAAAATTCCGTTCACTCACCTTAATTAACTGGAATGGTTTCTTTGCCCGTACCTTTGATTTGGATGAATTGGTGACTACACTTTCGGGTGGTAACGGTGCCGGTAAATCCACAACTATGGCGGGTTTTGTGACAGCGTTGATTCCAGACTTAACCTTGTTGCATTTCCGTAATACCACAGAAGCCGGCTCGACAGGCGGCTCTCGTGATAAAGGGTTACACGGTAAATTACGTCCGGGCGTTTGTTACGCAGTATTGGATACCATCAACTCTCGTCACCAACGAATTCTCGTGGGGGTGCGTCTGCAACAAATTGCGGGTCGTGATAAGAAAGTGGATTTAAAAACCTTCTCGATTCAAGGTGTAGAATTATCCTTAAATCCGACCGCACTTTTCACCGAAACAGTCGGTGAACGTCAAGCACGCGTACTCAATTTAAATGAATTAAAAGACAAAATTGAAAATCTTGGTGCGCAATTTAAACAATATCATTCAATCACCGATTATCACGGTATGATGTTTGATTTGGGTATTATTCCAAAACGCTTACGTAGTGCTTCAGACCGTAGCAAATTCTATAAATTAATCGAAGCGTCTTTATACGGTGGTATTTCCAGCGCTATTACCCGTTCTTTACGTGATTACTTATTACCGGAAAACCTTGGTGTGCGTAAAGCATTCCAAGATATGGAAAGTGCATTACGTGAAAACCGTATGACCCTTGAAGCAATTAAAGTTACCCAATCTGACCGTGATTTATTCAAACATTTAATCACTGAAACCACTAATTATGTGGCATCAGATTATATGCGTAATGCCAATGAACGTCGTGGCAATATCGAAGCGGCTTTAGGTTTCCGTCGTGATTGGTATAAAGCAAAAGCTGAGCAAGAATTATCACAACATCGCTTAATTGACTTAAGCCGTGAAGCTGCAGAATTGGCAGAAAATGAACGTACTTTAGAAGTAGATCACCAAAGTGCGGCAGACCACTTGAACTTGGTATTAAATGCGTTACGTCATCAAGAAAAAGTATCGCGCTATCAAGAAGATGTGGCTGAGCTTACAGAAAAATTAGAAGAACAAAAAATGGTTGTGGAAACCGCAACCGAACAGCTTGAAGAAAGCCAAGCACAATTTGAGCAAACGGAACTTGAAATTGACCAAGTGCGTGCGCAACTTGCGGATTATCAACAAGCATTAGATGCACAACAAACTCGTGCATTGCAATATCAACAAGCGATTGCCGCGCTTGAAAAAGCAAAAACCTTATGTGGTTTAGCGGATTTAAGCGTGAAAAATGCGGAAGATTACCAAGCTGAATTTGCTGCCCATGCTGAAAGCCTTACCGAGCAAGTGCTTGAGTTAGAACATAAAATGTCTATTTCTGAAGCGGCTAAATCACAATTTGATAAAGCCTATCAGTTGGTGTGCAAAATTGCTGGTGATATGCCGCGTTCAAGTGCTTGGGAAAGCGCTAAAGAATTATTGCGTGAATATCCAACACAAAAAATTCAGGCGCAACAAACCCCACAATTACGCGCGAAATTACATGAGTTAGAACAGCGCTATGCTCAACAACAAAGTGCGGTTAAATTATTGGCTGATTTTAATCAACGAGCTGATTTATCTTTAGAAACCGCTGATGAACTCGAAGCATACCACGCTGAACAAGAAGAACTCATTGAAAGCTTGAATGAAGAACTTTCAGAGCAAGTAGAAAACCGTTCAACCTTGCGTCAAAAACGTGAAAGTTTGACCACACTTTACGAAGAAAATGCCCGTAAAGCACCGGCATGGTTAACTGCTCAAGCCGCTTTAGAACGCCTACAAGAGCAAAGTGGTGAAACCTTCGAGCATAGTCAAGATGTGATGCATTTTATGCAATCACAATTGGTGAAAGAACGTGAGCTGACTATTCAACGTGACAGTTTAGAGAAACAGCGTCAACAATTAGATGAGCAAATTTCTCGTTTAAGCCAACCAGATGGTTCAGAAGATGCTCGCTTGAATGTGCTTGCAGAACGCTTTGGTGGTGTATTGCTTTCTGAATTGTATGATGATGTTCCAATTGAAGATGCACCTTATTTCTCAGCACTTTATGGTCCAGCTCGTCATGCTATTGTTGTGCGTGATCTCAACACGATACGCGAACAATTAGCTAATTTAGAAGACTGTCCGGATGATTTATATTTAATCGAAGGTGACCCAAATGCCTTTGATGACAGCGTACTTTCAGCCCAAGAGCTTGAAATGGGCGTTGTGGTGCAAGTGTCTGATCGTGAATTACGTTATTCAAAATTCCCGCAAATTCCATTATTCGGTCGTGCTGCACGTGAAAAACATTTAGAAGAATTACAAGCTAAACGTGATGAAATTGCGGAAGAATATGCACAAATCGCCTTTGATGTACAAAAATGTCAACGTTTACACGAACACTTTAGTCAATTTGTTGGCTTACATTTAGCCCTTGCGTTCCAACCAAACCCAGAAGAGGTGATGGCGGAAATCAATCAAGAACGCAATGAAATTGATCGTGAGCTTAATCAATTCTCAAGCACCGAACAACAAATTCGCATTAAATTGGATAATGCCAAAGAAAAAATGCAATTGTTGAATAAGTTAATGCCACAGCTTAACTTGCTTGCTGATGAAGAATTACTTGATCGCATTGAAGAATGCCGTGAACAATTAGACATTGCTGAGCAATATGAAAGCTTTATTCGTCAATATGGCGTTGCGTTGTCACAATTAGAGCCGATAGCCAATACCTTACAAAGTGATCCAGAAAACTATGAGCGCTTAAAAGCTGATTTAACCCAAGCGGTTGAACGTCAAAAACAAGTACAACAACGTGTATTTGCTTTAGCGGATGTAGTACAACGTAAAAATCACTTTAGCTATGAAGATGCTGGGCAAGCAGAAACATCAGAGCTTAATGAGCAACTTCGTCAACGTTTGGAACAATTGCAGTCACAACGTGATGCTCAACGTGAACAATTACGTCAAAAACAAAGCCAATTTGCACAATACAATCAAGTATTTATCCAATTGCAAAGTTCTTATGACAGTAAAAATCAGTTGTTGAAAGAATTAATTGCTGAGATTGGTGAATTGGGCGTGCGTGCTGATGAAGGGGCAGAGGAACGTGCAAGAAATCGTCGTGATGAGTTGTATCAACAACTTTCAACCATCCGTCAACGTCGTTCTTATGTCGAAAAACAGTTAACGCTTATTGAAAGCGAAGCGGAGAACTTAAATAAACGTATTCGTAAAGCGGAACGTGATTATAAAACTCAACGTGAATTAGTTGTGGCAGCGAAAGTTAGCTGGTGCGTGGTTCTGCGTTTATCTCGAAATTCTGATGTGGAAAAACGACTCAATCGTCGTGAGTTGGCTTATTTATCTGCTGATGAGTTACGTTCAATGTCGGATAAAGCATTAGGTGCGTTACGTACAGCTGTGGCTGATAATGAATATCTCCGCGATGCATTACGTATTTCTGAAGACAGCCGCAAACCAGAAAATAAAGTCCGCTTCTTTATTGCTGTATATCAACATCTTCGTGAACGTATTCGTCAGGATATTATTAAAACGGATGATCCGATTGATGCAATTGAGCAAATGGAAATTGAGCTTAATCGCTTAACAGAAGAATTGACTGGCCGTGAGAAAAAATTGGCGATTAGTTCTGAAAGTGTGGCAAATATTATGCGTAAAACCATTCAACGTGAACAAAACCGTATTCGCATGTTAAACCAAGGTCTACAAAATATTGCCTTCGGTCAAGTGAAATCGGTACGTTTAGTGGTCAATATTCGCGATACACATGCGATGTTGCTTGATGCGCTGTCAGGTAAACAAGAAGAATATCAAGATTTATTCAGTGATAACCGTATTACCTTCTCTGAAGCCATTGCGAAACTTTATCAACGCATTAACCCGCATATTGATATGGGGCAACGCACAGCACAAACTATCGGTGAAGAATTATTAGATTACCGTAATTACCTCGAGTTAGAAGTTGAAGTATTCCGTGGTGCAGATGGTTGGTTACGTGCTGAAAGTGGCGCATTATCAACAGGTGAAGCGATCGGTACGGGTATGTCAATCCTATTAATGGTTGTACAAAGCTGGGAAGAGGAAAGCCGCCGTATTCGCGGTAAAGACATCGTGCCATGTCGTTTACTATTCTTGGATGAAGCTGCACGTTTAGATGGTAAATCCATTTCCACCTTGTTCGAACTTTGTGAACGTTTGGATATGCAATTACTTATCGCAGCACCGGAAAACATTAGCCCTGAAAAAGGGACAACCTATAAATTGGTGCGTAAAATCGCCGGCAACCAAGAACAAGTTCATGTGGTTGGTTTGCGTGGCTTTGGCGCAACAGAGTAGTTTTTTAAAGCGGTCAACGCAATTGGCCGCTTTTTTCATTGTTATTATTATGAGAATTTAGGACGAATTATGCACAACCTTATTTTTGCCATTCTATGTAGTGTCGCGGTATCGGTGTTACTCAAAGTTGCGCGCAAGAAAAATATCATTATCGAACAAGCAATTGCGTTTAACTATATTGTCGCCATTTCATTAAGCTATTTCTTACTCAAACCTGATTTCAAGGGATTAGAATTTACCGAATATCTAGCACAAAGTGATAGCACTCCTATTTTCCTGGCGTTAGGTATTTTATTACCAACCGTATTTATCATTATGTCTAAAGCCGTTGAATTTGCGGGTATCGTGCGTTCAGATGCAGCACAACGCTTATCGTTATTTCTACCGATTGTTGCCTCTTTTATTATTTTCCATGAAACATTAAGTCAGCCTAAAATTGTTGGCATTATTTTAGCATTCATCGGTTTATTCTGTATTTTGAACAAATCGAATGAACAAAGTGCGGTCACTTTTAAAGGTATTTTAGGCTTAATCGGTGTTTGGTTTGGCTATGGCACCATTGATATCTTATTTAAACAAGTGGCCAAAAGCGGGGGAGCATTCCCAACCACATTATTCATCGCTTTCTCATTAGCCGCTTGTGTCATGTTCCTGTATTTATTCCTAAAACGCACTCAATGGACTGTGCCAAGCTTTATTGGTGGAATCATTTTAGGTGTATTGAATTTCTTTAACATCCTGTTTTACATTAAAGCGCACCAAAGCTTCGGACAAAACCCAACCTTAGTTTTTGCGGGAATGAATATTGGTGTTATTTGTTTAGGCACCATCACCGGCGCATTTTTCTTCAAAGAAAAAATCAGCAAAATCAACTGGTTTGGTGTTCTTGTCAGCCTTTCAGCAATTTTCTGTTTATATTATTTAGATAAAATTTTGGCTTAATTATGGCAAACAATTTTAGTTTTTTTATCTACGATTACGAAAGTTTTGGTATCAATCCGGCAAGTGATCGTCCTGCTCAATTTGCTGGTATTCGTACCGATGCAGATTTCAATATCATTGGTGAGCCTATTATGTTGTATTGCAAGCAAACCAATGATTATTTGCCGGCTCCAGAGGCCGTAATGGTCACAGGAATCACGCCACAAGAATGTAATGAAAAGGGGATTCCTGAACCTGAATTTGCCGCAAAAATTCTAGCTGAATTTTCACAACCTAATACTTGTGTGATGGGTTACAACAACATTCGTTATGACGATGAAATGACTCGTTACACCTTTTACCGCAATTTTATTGATCCCTATGAATATAGCTGGAAAAATGGCAATTCTCGTTGGGATTTACTGGATTTGGTCCGGGCTTGCTATGCACTGCGTCCAGAAGGGATAAATTGGGCTTATGACGATGATGGTATGCCAAGCTTTCGCTTAGAAAAACTCACTAAAGCAAATGGTATTGAGCATGAAAATGCCCATGATGCGATGGCGGATGTGTATGCAACCATCGCTATGGCTAAATTAATCAAAGAAAAGCAGCCTAAATTATTTCAATTCTTCTTTAATCATAGAGGTAAAAAGGAAATTGAGAAACTGATTGATACCGCGGAAATGACACCATTAGTGCACGTTTCTGGCATGTTAGGGAATTATCGTGGCAATTGTGCTTGGGTGGCACCATTAGCATGGCATCCAACTAATCAAAATGCCGTAATCGTCTGTGATTTATCAGGTGATATAGATAATTTACTCAGTAAAAGTACGGTTGATTTGCGACAAGATTTATATACCAAGAAAAGCGAGTTAGAAGAAAGGGGAGTTTCATCAGTTCCATTAAAATTAGTTCATATTAATAAATGCCCAATTTTGGCGCCTGCAAAAACGTTACTGCCAGAAAATGCAGCTCGTTTAGGGATAGACAGACAACATTGCTTAGATAATTTAGCAAAATTGCGCCAATCCTTAGATATTCGCGAGAAAGTTATTGAAATCTTCTCAGAAGAACGTGAATTTGAGCCGAGCGATAATGTAGAAACGGAGCTTTATAACGGTTTCTTTAGCAATGCCGATAAAAACAATATGGCTATTTTACGTGATTTACCACCTGAAAAATTAGCTGAGCATGGTTTAGCATTTGAAGATAAACGAATTCCAAAATTGTTATTCCATTATCGTGCAAGACATTTCTATAAAACGCTAAATCGTGCAGAGCAAATCAAATGGCAAAAATATCGCCAACGTAAATTAGAACAAAGTGCGGTTAAATTTGAGGAAAGTTTACAACGATTAGCAGAGGAATATTCGGATAATCCAACCAAACTGAATTTACTGCAACAGGTTTATGAATACGGTACAAAACTGTTATCTTAACCTTATACATATCGTGACATAGTCACACAAATGCCATTCATCAAAAACGTAAATCTTAATCCCTGAGATTTACGTTTTTCTTTTTTAAATCTGATGATATTCACCTCATAAAATAACGCAGAATTCATGTAGCGTTGTCATTATTTGATACATATAAACGTCTTTATTTTTCCCTTACATAACAACTTTATAGTGTATAAATCATTATTTAATCTTATTGCAAAGTGTTATGAAACTAGATTTCGCATCGTTCGAGTGGTATTTGTGACCTGTGCATAACTCTGTGATCTTATTAATGCGTAGCTTTCACTAACCTTGTAATTGATTTCGCATAATGTATATTATGTTAAATTGTATATATAAATATGTCACAAATCAATATAAGTGACTATCCTATTTCATGCATTACTCAAAATAAGGTGATTTTGGGTTGTGGGTATAAAAGAAATAAATGGATGTCTTTGAAATGGAATAATTAGAATTAGTATGAAATTTGTAGATAACGCTATGTGAATTCTGAATACAATTGCGTACATTAATTCTGCAGATTTCATTATTCTTGATCTGATAATGAGAATTTATTTTACATATATCACCTAAATGAGAATAATTAACATTGATTTCTCTTTTGTTATTAGTGACTTATAAAAATAATTTTAAAAAAATACTTGACTATTCTCATTTGTGAGATTAGAATGCACACCGATGACAAGTTAAGCAGTCTTGTTTTTATTTTTAATCTCTACTTAATAAGGAAAGGAGTTGGTTATGCTTAATAAAGCAATCGCAGATAAGTTAAATGAACAAATCAATTTAGAGTTCTACTCTTCTAATGTTTATTTACAAATGAGTTCTTGGTGTAGCAAGCACGGTTATGAAGGTGCTGCAGCATTTTTACTTCGTCATGCTGATGAAGAATTAGAACACATGCAAAAATTATTCAAATATGTGAGTGAAACAAGTGGTATGCCACTTTTAGGTAAAATTGACGCACCTAAGAATGACTACAAATCACTTAAAGAAGTATTTGAAACCACACTTGAACATGAAAAACTCGTTACTTCTAAAATTAATGAATTAGTTGAAGTGACTTTTGCAAACAAAGACTATTCTACTTTTAACTTCTTACAATGGTACGTTGCAGAACAACACGAAGAAGAAAAATTATTCAATAGCATTATTGATAAATTTAACTTAGTAGGTGAAGATGGTCGTTCGCTTTACTTTATCGATCGTGATTTAGCAACATTATAATTTTAGAAGGAGAATACAAAATGTTATCAGCAAACGTAATCAAATTATTAAATGATCAAATGAACCTTGAGTTCTACTCTTCAAACCTTTACTTACAAATGAGTGCATGGTGCGAACAAAATGGTTTTGAAGGTGCAGCTAAATTCTTATCAGAACACGCTGCAGAAGAAATGCAACACATGCGTAAATTATTCACTTATTTAAATGAAACTGGTGCATTAGCGGTAATCACTGCAATTGAAGCGCCTGCGCATGAGTACAAATCATTAAAAGAAATCCTTGAATTAACTTATGAACACGAAAAATTGATCACAAGTAAAATCAATGAATTAGTGGGTAAAACTTTTGAAGAAAAAGACTACTCTGCATTCAATTTCTTACAATGGTATGTTGCAGAACAACACGAAGAAGAGAAATTATTCAGCGGTATTTTAGACAAATTAAATCTTCTTGGCGAAGATGGCAAAGGCTTATTCTTAATCGATAAAGATTTAGGTAACCTTGCTGGTCAAACCGCTTAATTAGATAATCATAAAGCTTAGTAGAAATACTAAGCTTTTATTTTACTCATAAATTGTGACAACGTATCAAATTATTTTAAACTTCCCTTTCATCTTTGAATACAAGTTGATGAAATTTAAAACAACCACACGTTTTTAATGAAATTTTACTTGCAACGAAGTAAGATAAACGTATAATTCAGAACAACCCAAATGCCTGGGTGGCGAAATTGGTAGACGCAGCGGATTCAAAATCCGCCGGTGAATAACCGTGTCGGTTCGAGTCCGACCCTAGGCACCACAGAATTTATAAGCTCTGAAGTTATTCAGGGCTTTTTTATTAGCTAAAGTTAATCAATATGACAGAACAAAACCAAGATAAAAAACAGACTTATAATTTCAATAAATTACAAAAACGTCTTCGCCGTAATGTAGGTAACGCAATTGCTGATTTTGGTATGATTGAAGATGGCGATAAAGTGATGGTTTGTCTTTCTGGTGGTAAAGACAGTTATACACTTCTCGATATTTTATTAAATTTACAACAAAGCGCACCGATTAAATTTGATATCGTTGCAGTTAATTTAGACCAAAAGCAACCAGGTTTTCCCGAGCATGTTTTACCTGAATATCTGCAAAGTATTGGTGTGGATTATAAAATCGTTGAAGAAAATACTTATGGTATCGTAAAAGAGAAAATTCCAGAAGGTAAAACAACATGTTCTCTCTGCTCTCGCCTACGCCGTGGTATTTTATACCGTACGGCAACTGAACTTGGCGCAACAAAAATTGCACTTGGTCATCATCGTGATGATATGCTGGCTACCCTGTTTCTGAATATGTTCTACGGTGGGAAACTAAAATCGATGCCACCGAAATTAATTTCAGATGACGGCAAGCAAATCGTGATTCGTCCATTGGCTTATTGTAAAGAAAAAGATATTGAAAAATATGCCGTAGCCAAAGAATTCCCAATTATCCCTTGTAATTTATGTGGTTCACAACCTAATTTACAACGTCAAGTAGTGAAAGAAATGCTGAATACTTGGGACCGTCAATATCCTGGACGTTTAGAAACCATGTTTAGTGCGATGCAAAACATTACGTTGTCACACTTATGTGACCCAAAACTCTTCGATTTCAAAGGCATTAAACATGGTCAATCACTTGATGGCATTGAAGGGGATACCGCATTTGATGAAGAACGCATCGAACCAATGAAATTTGATGATGAAGATGCCTCTGACTACTCCTATAATGAAATGATCAGCTTTAAAGAAGTGAATTAATATGATTATCGTACAAGGAAAACAAATCGAAACGGACGCCTTTGGCTATTTACTTAATATTGCTGATTGGAATGAGGATGTAGCAAAACACATTGCTCAGCTAGAAGATGTAGAACTGACTGAAGCTCACTGGGAAGTGATTTATTTTGTGCGTGATTTTTACCAAGAATATAACACCTCCCCTGCGATTAGAATGCTGGTAAAAGCAATGTCAGAAAAATTAGGTGCCGATAAAGGCAATAGCCGCTATTTGCAACGACTCTTCCCTGACGGACCAGCTAAGCAAGCAACCAAACTGGCGGGGCTGCCAAAACCAGCTAAATGCTTATAAAATAACGTAACCGCACGATAAAGAGCGGTTATTTTTTTGGAAAAATTTAAAAGAATTCTTATATTGAAAAAAGGGCGTTAAACGCCCTTTCCATTATTCATCACAGATTTCTTGCTGTACTGGTTCCATTGATTTCTTAATAGCTTCAGTTAATTTAACTTGATTCGTCATATCACCGTTTAGAATTTCACCACCGGTTGTCTTAGCTAGGCAATCCGTATTATTCCAAGGCGAATTTATATTGACGATATTAATTTTTAATTTGGGTCTTTCTTTCGCTTCTTTTTTAATAAGCTCACAGGCACTGCGATTCGTACAATCACCATTACCTTCGGTAATTAACACAATTAATGCTTCACGTTCTTTACCATCTACCATGGTTAATGCTTTTTGTAATCCTTCATAAATAGGTGTCCCAGGAACACGATGATTGCGTACCTGCATTTTATTAAGTTTGGCTTTTAATGTACTGCGTTGTGCTGCAGTAAATATGCCATGATTGGTAGCATAAGATGCTTTTTTAGAAGTAGATAAACAACTTTTTAGTTCAACCAAACCAATATCCACTGCCGTTGGGATATTATTAATTAATTCCGCTACCGATTTTTTGGATGCCACGGATCGATTTGGTTTGCGCTCCATGTAATAGATATCTTGTTGCGTGATTCCATATTTTGCTGGATTTCTTAATTTTTCGTCAAAAATTGCTACTTTTTTTGCGCTTTCTAATAAGGTATAGCGCATTCCTGAAGCATTATTAAAAATAATAGCCAGTTGCGGTGCATCAGTTGGTTTTTCCACTACTCGGCAGTTTTTCTTCGGTTCTGGTTTGGGCTCCTCTACTTTCGGTTCTTCTTTTGGTGGTTCTTGAACCGGCTCCGGTTTTGGTTCTTCCACTTTAGGCTCTTCTTTCGGTGGCTCTGGTTTAGGCTCTTCTTTCTTCGGTTCTTCGACCTTAGGTGGTTCTACTTTAGGCGGTACAACCGGTTCGCGATTGAGCCACCACCAAGCCAATAAGCCTAGTAGTAATAAAAGAAGCGGTAAAAGCCAATAGCACCAACGGTGTTTTGGTGCAGTAAGGGGAACAACTGGTGGTGGAGTCGGTGGTTCTACTTTTTTTCCAATACCCCAACCAGTAATAACTGGTTCATTATTTACTAAATAAATTTGACGGGTATCATGAGTCGCCCCTTCCACCAATTGAACTAACCAAGCACTTTGTTCAGGTGTTAGCACGCCTTTAGTAGTCAGCTCCCGATTCAATGTCATAATCGCATTTAGGCGTTGTTGAATCAGTGAAATTGTTGGTTTGAATCGCTTATCTTCTTGCATTTCTTGAGTAATCAAGACTGGCTGACCTTCTAGCTCGCTATACCATTCCACAGTAACCTGATCAGCTTTTATTTCAGGTTTTGCAAATAAAGTGGCGGTACTTGGTGGCAAATGGCTACGCAAGATTTTAATTATTTCATCATAATGGACAAGAAGTGCGGTCACATTTTGATTAATTTCTTGCAATTTAAAACGAGCTAGACGTTGCATAAGCGTTCCTTATTCACACTCATCAGTTTTAGTCATAGGTTTAATAGCTTGATTCACCATACTCACCACTTGTTTCTGATTATTTGCGGTAAATACTTTTCCGCCAGTAGCGCTAGCTACACAGTTGGCAGCTCTAGCCCCCCCAATATCAACCACATTCACTTTTAAACGCGGTTTTTGTCTGGCTATTTGATTTGCTAGGCCACAAATATCTGGTGTATTACAGTTATCTTTTCCATCACTTAAAATCAAAATGAAAGCATCGCGTTTTACTCCATCAACCATAGAGCTAGCAACCTGTAATCCGTTGTATAGTGGAGTACCGCTGCTGTCACCTTCTGCAGGTGTCATTGCTTGAATTTTAGCTTTAAGCGCATTACGTTTACCTGGTGAATAGAAACCATGATTGGTTGCAGCTGGACAAGTTCTTAATGAAACTAAGCCGATATCCACATTTTTACCAATACTATTAATAATGTTGGTAGAGGCTTTTTTCGCTGTAGATAAGCGATTTGGTAAGCGCTGCATATATTGAATTTCTTCATCGCTAGCACCATATGTCTCTGCACGTTGAATGAAGGCATCAATCGTTTGTGAGCTTTCCTGCATAGTAAAAAACATTGATCCAGAATTATCAAAGACCATCACCATTTGTGGTGTTTCACCTGGTTTGTATTTCGGCTTACACACTTTTTGTGGTGGTTGTTTAGGCTCTTTCTTCGGTGGCTCAACAACAGGAGGTTCTACTTTCGGCTCTTCCTTAATAGGCTCTTGAACAGGATCTGGTTTAGGCTCCTCAACCTTTGGTTCCTCCTTTGGAGGCTCCGGTTTAGGCTCTTCAACCTTTGGCTCTTCTTTTGGAGGTTCTGGTTTAGGCTCCTCAATTTTTGGTTCTTCTTTTTTCGGTTCTTCTACCTTAGGCGGTTCCACTTTAGGGGGAACAACAGGTTCACGATTAAACCACCACCAAGCCAATAAACCGAGTAGTAATAAAAGAAGCGGTAATAACCAATAACACCAACGGTGTTTAGGTGCAGCAACAGGAACAACCGGTGGCGGAGCCGGTGGTTCTACTTTTTTTCCAATACCCCAACCAGTAATAACGGGTTCATTATTTACTAAATAAATTTGACGGGTATCATGAGTTGCCCCATCCACTAATTGATTTAACCAAGCACTTTGCTCTGCACTAATGCTACCTTTTTGGGTTAAATTTTGAGTAAGTGCCGATATAGCATTTAGACGTTGTTGGATAACAGGAGAGATTTTTTGTAATGCAGCTTTACCTGATTCATTTTCAGGTATCAGATAAGGTTGACCTTCCAACTCACTATACCATTCTACAGTTACTCGATCTGATTTGATTTCAGGTTTAGCGAATAAAGTAGCTGTGCTCGGTGGAAGATGAGCTCTCACAATTTTAAGTATTTCATCGTAATGTTCAAAAAGCACGGTTGCATTTTGATTAATTTCTTCTAGTTTAAAACGAGCTAAACGTTGCATAAATCCCTCTACATTTGAGTCGTATTATTGGAATAAAAACTGTCAATATTCTTATTCCAATAATAAGGGCTGATCTTTTTTTCAAGATCAGCCTTTACAATTATTTAACAGCAAGCGCTTTTTTGTAAGCAGTCAACTTACGCTGTAACGTTTGCAATTCTTTTGCTTTAGCTTCATCAGATGCACTAGAAGTATTTACCTGCTTCATTTGTTGTTCTACATCTTGAATTTTTGCTAATAGGTCGCTATTACCTTGAGCTTTTTGTTTAAGCAAGGCTGCATCATTTTGCAATTCTTTATTTAAATTAACCAATGCAGCTTTTTTCTGATTAAGTTGCTTGGTTGATTTATTTTTTGCTTCTTGAGCTCGTTTATTTTTAGCTTGCAAATCAGCATTTTGGGCTTGCTCTTGTGATAACTCGCTTTCTTTACGCTGTACTCGGGTATCATAGCTACCTGAATTCACACAGGCCATTTTACCCCAAATACTTTGCTCCACATTTGGATCACATTCTTCAGGCGTCGCAGAACAAGCAACTAATAAAGCACAAGCAGAAAGTGCGGTGAATAATTTAATCGTTTTCACGCTAACTCCTTACCCAACTTGAATTGCAGAGCGCTGTTTCACCTGTGCTTGTAATGCTTGTTCATAGGTTGAAACCTGTTTTCTTAATTGAGAAATTTCTTGATCCAATCTCTTGCTTGAAGCACCAGAAGAACGTTCAGCTTTAGCTGTATCGCTAAGCATATTTAAATTGGATTTCATTACACTCAAACGTTCTTTTGCAGCTTTAATATCAGCATCTACTTGAGCTAATTGTTGTTTAGCTTCTGCTTTTTGAATTGTTCCGGATTTTAATTGACTATTCACTTTAGCAATCAATTGATTGTTTTTAGCCGTAGCAGCGTTTAATTTTGCTGTGGATTTTTGTACCATCTGTGAATTTTGACGAACATCAGCAATATAAGCATTCAAACGATCTTCTTTTTTCACATAAGTTTTACGTTGTTTTTCTAAATAGTAGTTAGCACTCATACCAGCTGCACAGCCTGCTGCTCCACCAATTGCGGCACCAGCTACAGTACTTTCAGTATCACCACCCGTCAATAATCCTGTTAAAGCACCTAATGCAGCACCTCCTGCAGCACCCCAAGCACAAGAACCCCAGCCTGATGAGCTAAAAAATTTAGCATCATCACCGCTATCTAAGCTGCTTGAACTACTACCTGTACCAGCACAGCCTGCAAGGGCTAATGAACTAGATAAAATTAGTACACCAAAGGTCTTTTTCAATTTCATAAGATTTTCCTTATTTATCATTAGTGAGTTTGAGGTTTAATTTGATTACATTGCTGTAACCATTGTTCTCGGGTAATTTTGCCATTCTGATAATATTGGCTTAAATGTTTCCAATATAAATCAAGGTACTGGCTCAAATTCGTCGCTTGTCCATTAGCAAGTTTTTTCTCACTCATCATGGATTTTGTTCTTTCTACTTGTTCTTTTACATTAGCAAGGCTATAAGTGTCAAATGTACTAGTAATTGTGCCTGCATAATATTGAACAACAAAGTCTCTGGCTTTTTCTGCTTCTTGTAAACGTTGTTTAAAATCAGCTTCTTTTTGCTGATAAATTTGTTTTAAATCGGCATCCTGTTCATTTTTTATTTCTTCTGCAAAAGCTTTTACTGCTGTTTCTTGCTGTTCTACTTCAGCCTGCAAATCAGAAACATTAGCACAAAGGAATCCACCTAATTGTAAGGCCGAACGAATTGCGGCATCTCTCTGCTCATCTCGTGCTTGGTTTGCTGCCCGCAATTCATCTTTGGTTTTAGTGATTTCTTGTTTAAGTTTTTCATCTTCAACGTTCGACGCTAATTTTTCCAGTTTACCGACAATATTTGGATCATTACTCTCTTTACTATCTGAACCTAAAGCAGACCATTCTTGACGTAATTGATTAATACGATTATTTGATGTTAATAAAGGTGCGGTAATTGCTACACGGAATCCCATATCTTTTTTCTTCATCGCGCCATTATTATCGTAATAAGGAACCTCAATACGTGAAGTATTGTTGACTTCACTTTCTCCTTTAATATAGCTTCCACCTCGGGCAATCATGCCTCCCTCCTGACCATGATAGCGGCTTAGCTTATTAGCACGAAAACCGTCAAATACCATTTCAGAAACATTCCCCAATGTATCAAATAAACCAAGTGGATTCGGCTCAAGTAAACCGATAACTTGCAAACGACCATTAGCATTTTTAGATGACCATGCATAACGAGCTATACCATCTGGCATAGGAAAGGTATTTTCACGGAATGCAGCTTCATCAACCGCAACCCCACCTCGAGAAGCAAATTCCCATTCAGCATTAGTTGGCAAACGGACAAAACCTTTACTTCCATCTTCCGTTGGAAGTTTATCGGCTGCATTTTTAAGTAGCCATTCATTATATTTATGGGTAAATTCTACCGCATCAAACCAACTCATATTAATTGCGGGTAAACTGGTTTTCATATTTACTGAAGGACATTGCTCGCCTTTCATTACGGCATTAAACTGAGCTTCTGTCACCTCATATTTTCCCATTAAGAAATAGCGTTCTTGTTTTTCATTGGCAAAACTACCCGAAATATAATTTGGCGTAGCATATTGTGCATAACCATCTTCATCATTGCTATTACCGCCGAGAGTGACTTTAATATCTTCTAATGGTTTTTTAGTGTTAGTTTTAATTACTCGAAAAATCATACTCCCTTCACAAGGCATGGGTAATACAATATCACCATCTAATTTTTTCGGATTAAAAAATTTTTCTTCCCAAGGTTGGGCTGAAACAGCCGTACTGGCCATAATTAATGCTAATAAAGAAAAGCGATATTTAAACATCTCGCAGACTCTCCGCAGGTTGAATTTTTACTGCGCGAACTGCCCCTATAGCAGCAACCACGCCAGCAAGTAGAAAAGAGAAAATAAAAGCCAAGCATAAATGTATTGGAGCCAAACGGCTAACAAAATGGGAGCCACTTAAGCTTGTTCCTAGTATTTGATTAAATAATTGACTGCCAAACAAATACAGCCCATAAGATAAAATGAAAGCAATACTACTGAGTACGATTGCTTGAAAAACTAAATAAATACCAACCGCACTTTGTTGAAAACCTATTAACCGTAAAACAGCAATATCCTTACGTTTTCGATCAATATTTGCAAGAAATGCGCCAATAAGAGATAGCACGCAACCCACCACAGAGGTAAAAGCAATGACCATAAAAATAACATTTAATACACTATCAATCGCTTTTACATTTTCAATCGCTTTGGATTCTGTTCGAGTATCAATATGAAATTGTTCACGTAGCTTTAGTGCTAGAGGTGCGACATCATCCAAACTTTTAGCATAAATTCTCGCTCTAGCAAAATTTTTACGGAGTTTATCATTTGGCTTTCCACTTGCTGCAGGGAATAGTTCCGTTTTCATACCATCGCGAAAGTCTTCAACACCAATTAATAATGACATGGGCACAAAAATTGCAGCACGAGGAAATTGTTGCTCATTTAAAATAGCCTGCACTTTTAATTGCAATAATGCCTTTTCTTCTTGTCCATTTTCATTTCGAGTTGCAACTAAAGTAATACTTTCACCTTGTTTAGCTTGTAGTTTTTCTGCACTTAATGCACTTAAAATAATGGAGTTCTCATTTTGCAAAGATTGTTGAGTAATTGGGTCGTCTGAAGTTGTTGGAATTAATTCCACATTACGAACAAAATTTGCCTCTTTCTTCAAATCAATAATTGTATTAAGTGAGCGCGTTAATGGAATCGAGAATTGGGTTTCCGGCTGTTGTTTAAGCCAATCAAACCAGTCTTGAGAAAGATTTAAATTACCAACAATTTTAATTTCTAAATTGGTTGGATCATTAACCAATTGATGACGTAATTGAGAAACAATGCCATATTTCAAACTAAATAGAAGCAATAAAGGAGCAATTACCGCTACCAATGAAGCAATAATACAAAAAGAAACCTTACGATCATAGAAAATATCGTTTAGTGCTAATTTTGCCAATAATGTAAATCTATTTTTCATCAAGATACCCTATTCTTGCGAGTCATTATTGGCTTGTTCAATAAAACAAGACTGACGTAAAGACATATCCAATTTTGCACTAAAAGTACGAAGTTCATTACGTTGCACTAAATCCCAATCATGAGTCACTAGCAGCACGGCTATTTTTTGCTGTTTTGCTAAGGATAGCATTAAATGAAATAAAACCTCTGAGTGATGGGGATCTAATGCAGATGTCGGTTCATCCGCTAATAATAAAAGTGGTTTATGGGCTATAGAGCGAACAAAAGCGACCCGTTGACGTTCACCTATAGAAAGCTGCTTTGGATATTTTGTCATTAAATGATTGATGTTTAGTTTTTCGCATAGATGATGTAACCAACTTTCATCAGCTAAAATCCCATTTGTTTGACAAGGTAGCAGAATATTTTGCCATACGTTTAAAAAAGGTAATAGCCCACCATTTTGTAACATAAAACCAAGATTTTTAGAGCGAATCTCAGCCAAAGTCTTTTGCTTATCACTCAGAATAAGGGGGGCTAAATCCATGCTTAACGTAGCTGAGCTCAATTCATATTGACTCAAGTTATCAGGTTTTAAAATTAGCCCCATCATTTCCAATAGCGTGCTTTTTCCACAACCGCTCGAACCACAAAGTGAAATGACCTCACCTTCAGCCAAAGATAAATGTGGTAGGGAAACCGTAAAACTTTGCTCCCCTTGTCCGCGAGTTATGGATAAATCTTTAATGGTTAGCACGCTATATCCTTTTCTATGGTAAAGCATCCAATGGTACTGGATATACATTATCGCGAGGATCTGCACCCTCTGATAAAGAAATCCAACGAGATTGGTCCTCGTTAAAAATACGATAATGACGTAACTTACTATGCAGATCGCGAATAAATTTCTCTTGCTCCTGCACACTCATACCTTTCCAAGTATCTTCATCAATTCCTGTCACTTGACTCTTATAAGGAATACCATCCAAATATTCACCAAGTAAACCTAAATCTGCCAATTTAGTTGATTTATCTTCCTTAATTTTATTTGGATCTTGTCCCATTGCAGCAGCTACTGAACGAAGTTGTGCAAACATATCTGTTGGTGAAATTAACCCACTATTTGCCGCATCCGCAATTTTCTTTACTACATCACTCAAATCACTTAATTGTGATTTAGTTAGTAATACTCGAGCCTCGGCAGTTGGGATTGTTGGTTTAGCAAAATCACGGTCACTCACCCAAGCTTTAAATACTGGTGGTGCTTTTGTACCTTTTACATCCCCTAAATATGCCAATTGCATTGCTTTACCTAATAAAACAGCATCTTCTTCAATTTCAGATTTTTTCGGGTCACTGCCTGTTTTTGTGGTGGCAGTTAATACGCTACCAGCAGCCTCTTCACCTGAGTAAGCCTGTTTTACCTGCTTAGTTAAAGCACTAGCAAGAGTATCTACTTTTTGCCCAAACTCATTCACATCTCCAGCATTGACCGGATAGTAAAGTGGTTTATTTAAATAATTATTAAAAGATAATTCATTATATTGTGCTTGAGCTATTTGATGATTATTTTTTCCAGATGGTGTTTTAAGATGTAGAGTATAAAGCGCAACACCTCGATGCTGAGCCTCTAAACGTAATTGTTTTGCATCTAATCCCGTAGTCGAAATTGGATTATCCCCTTCAATCGCACCGGCATCAGTAATCAATACTAAATAACGGCCTCCAAAATTATTCCAATTAATTTCATTTAATGCCTGTGATACACCGGCATAAGCATCTTCACTAAATTCTTTTGAAGAAACAGTAGCTTGTTTTAAATTTGCCACTTTATCCATGAAATCTTTACCATCTTTTACGGTACTTGGATCAACGAACATTTTCGAAGTGTACTCTAATCCAGGTACAGCTTTAGTGCTTGAACGGAATGCCACTAAACCAAATTTAACCTGCTTACCCAAGTTCTCTTTTTCGATTTTTTCATAAACTTTTTTAATGGCATCGCGCGTTCTATTGATGTAAGGGTCCATAGAAATCGTCGAATCAATAACAAATACTACAGCAGCGCTAAACCCAACAACTTCTTGAGGCTGGTTTTGACCTGTTTTGTTAGTTTGATTATTGTTTGTTGTGCTTGTAGTTGGTTGAGTGACCGGCTTATCATTTTTGCTGACAGATGCGACTTCTAACAAGCGCTCATAAAATCCTTGACTATCCATCACTTCTTCTCCCTGTAAAACAGGTAAGAGATAGAAGTTTTTTTGGAAATCTACAAATTCCTTTGGTTCTTCTGCTAACACTTTCTCACTACTTTTCTTTTGGGCAAGTTCAGCACGAATAGGCTCAACTGCTTTTGCTGGAGAATTGTCATTAATAATACTTTCAAGTGTTGCTTTATCCTTAAAGAACAATAAAGAACCCCGATCGGATGGGTTAGTAAAGACCATTGTCATTTGCATATTCCAAGGTACAGCACAATTAGCATCTAACCAACCGACAGTTTTACCGAAGCTATCTGGGCCTACCTGTAATAAAGCCTTATTTCCTACATTTTCCCGTTTATATACATAATAGCGGGAAAAAGCAGGAATTTTTTGACCGCTCTTAGCATCACTTTTTGCTAATAACTCACAACTTGGTGTACTTAACACACGTTGATAAAGTGTGGTTTTGCCCTCTTGCAGTAATGGTTTTATCTCCTCAGCAAAAACTGACGGAGACATGATTGCTGTTAAGCAACAAAGAGATAAAGTAGAAAGTCTTAACTGTTTCATTATTTTTTCAATGCCTCTAATTTTTCTTTCGCTGTCGCATTATTCGGATCATTACTTAATGCAGTTTCATACCAATAAATTGCTGTTTCCTTATCAGCTTGGAAACAAGAACTACCTTTTTCATATTCCTCCGCATAAGCCAGTGCAATCTCCACATTGCCACCTTGAGCTTGGTTGGCATAAAGTCGTTGAGCAATCGCACATTTATTTGCTTGTTTAGCCGAAGCAATAATTTCTAAAATTTGTTTTGGTTCTGGTTTAGTTTTCAAACAGCTCTGAATAAACGCCAATTCATCATTAGTATTTGTATCCACTGCACAGTCAGATTTTGCCACTGGCTCATCTTTCTTATTTAAGAAGAAATAAGCTCCAACTCCTCCCCCAATCAATAGGGCTAAAATTAAGGCAATTAAGCCGCCTTTACCTTTTTTCTTTTGCTCTACTGAAACTGGTACTTCAATATTCTCTACAGGCTCAGACTGTGTTTCATTTTGCGCTAAATCTTCAAATACTATAGCTGGTTCTGTTGATTGCTCATTTTCAGCTACAACAATGGGTTCTACCAAAGGCTCTTCAATAACTGGTTCTGGCTCAGCTTGCACATGACTTTGTACATTGTCTTCTCGACTGGAGTCACCACCAGCAAGAGACGCTAAGATATTACCAACCATTCTGACTGGGCCACTATCAACAATCGTACCGTCCTGTACATCACGGACAGACATCATATAACGTACATTACCGATCTGTTGAACAAGGCTATCAATTAGCCATTTACCAATAATACCTTGCAATACATCATTTTCTAAGGTTAATCCCTCCACCTTATGCCATACTGGTTCTGGATTCCATGGAGTATCATTGCCATTAAAATAGCAGCCATCCTGATTACGCTGTACTGCAATTTCAACTTCTGTACTACCACTCCATTTCATCGCAGTGAATTTAGCGTATCCTGGACGATCTTCCTCTAATTGAATTCGTAACATTTTCTATTCCTTAGCATTGTGCAGAACGATATAAATCTAATACCGAACCTAACTTTGTATTGCTGACCTGATCAATTTCCCGTCCAGCGCTGTGTCCGGCATTTCCTTCAGCAAAGTGACCAAAGGCTACAAACCAGTCAAAAAGATAATTTTTAGTGTAATTATTAGTTTGGTCATCTAATTTAGGTAAACCGTTTACCTTTTCAACTTCCCTATTTTCAAATATTGCTCGCTCGTTCATCACACGACTAGCCGGACGTTGAGTCAGTGGTTGATTAACAAAATCTAACCATGCAATAAAATCCGCAATTTCAGTATTAATGGAAAATACTTGACGCTCAGCTAATTGATCACGTTTACTTCCTGCGTTTTCATTACGGAAAACGACCTTAGAAAGTTTATCCTGTAAATGAAGACGATTTGCACCAGTAATCAATTCACCAACTAAACCTTCAACGGCTTCTTTAGTAAAACCAAAGAATTGCATCAAATGCTGATCAGAAGAAATTGAACGCAAATGTTCAATCCAGGATTTAAATGCAGCCATAGCAAAACGAGATTCCACAATTTTTTCAGCCGGTTTCTCTTCTACAACAACAGGAGCCGGTTCAGCAAATAAATCAAATCCTTCTGAACTAAAACCAAAACCAGCATCAAAGGTATTTGCTGAATTTTCTTGTGCTTTAGTTTCTTCTTCACCTTTGTTTAGTAAGACCTCTTCATAATCAGAAAAATATAAAGAACGAATTGTCTCTTCAGGTAATTGAAGACAACGTAAAAACTCACCGACCAAAAGCCCTTTTTTACTTAATTCACCAACAATCATTTGTGCTAATTGACGTTTTTTATTGACCTCTTCAGCTCCTTCACTTTGATACCAAGAAGAAAAACGGTTTTCTACAATATGATGGATAGATTCATTAAGTTGCTCAGTTAAACGTTGAGCTTTCACTTCTGGCAAAGCAATCGTTTTCAAATAATCACTAATTCGTTGCATCCCACCATCATTCAATTTCATCATTGCATCCCAGGCCTCTTGAGGTTGAGCAACATGTTTTTGAATATCAGGGTCATTAGCAAAAGTACTACGTAAAAGATTAAGCTGCCCAGCCTCTTTTGGATTAATGGCTAATTCTTCAGTATTATCCATCTCTAAAAAAGCCACTTTGAAACCCGGTTTACGGACTAAAAAAACATTATCAAACGGCTTGCCATTTGCCCATTCATTTAGCCAAGCATAGTTTCCGAAGCGCTCTAAAATCGTTTGTTTCAGCAATCCACCTTGTCCCCAAGACATTTTCAGCATATCTTCATCTTTGGCCAAATCACTACTGATACGCATATCAAACATAGTTATCGCCCAAAGAAGTCCTGGTTTACGTTTAGCACGATCAGTCGGATTATCTCCTTGCGTTTTATTAATCCAACGCTCCAATACAGGACCTACACTATTCACATCAGATTGCTTGGTTGATGGAGTACAAACAATCAAAATATTCATTTCTTGACTATCGGTATAACGCTCAAAAAGATAAGCTACTTTGCCCCTTAAAATGAGTTGAGATACAGGATTGCCTTCTTTTACTTCACTTAAAGAAGTGATTGCTAAACGACCTCGGTACCCAGGAAAATCTAATAAATCAACCGTTTCAACAGCCGGCACTTTAGTTGGGTTAATCAACGGGAAAACTAATTCTGCGGTAAGTGCGGTTAATTCAGCCAAAGAAATGGAAACAGGCTCACCAACATGGCCTTCTTCAATAAGAGGACGAACAGCAATTTGTTCATCTCGATTTGTACCTAAACGCTCAAGCATATCAACGTTCATAATACTGTCAGCTTGAGAAAGACCACCAGTACCATTATCTTTTACTACTGCGGTAAGCGGTGCATAAACACGTTCAGGATTACCTAATTGAGCCAGTGTTTTTGCAAATTGAATATAGATTTGAGTCAACTCTGGAATTTCTGCCCATAATATGGAGAATAATGTTGCTCTATCTTCAATGCTCAGTCTTGGTGCCATGGCTACCGCTCTAGCCCAATAATTAGCCTGTAATACAGATAAAGATTTTCCGAAGCTTTCCTGGGCGTAATCCTGCAAATCAACTACGTCATCTTCATTAACACCTTTTACAGGTTGAGCATTCAATTTAGCATTTAAAGGCTTAAGTATTTCATTAATGCGAGATTGTTCCAATTGATAAGTCACACGTTCTTTATCAAAATCGTTGAAATAAGCATTAACTAAAATTTTGGCAATTTCAATTTCATGAAATAAGCGAAGCTCTAAAGGATAGCCTGTAACAGCCGCTTTTGCTGAGCGAGTAAAACGAGTAACCAAACCCGTTGCTTCTTTTCCGCCACCAGGAGGATTGATATGTTTAATGAAATCCAACTGTTGGCCGTCAAAAATCGTTTCCAAATTGCCCTTTTGATCGGCTGCCAGTGCTGAAATTAAGAAAGATTTACCTGCCTGTGATAACCCAAAAAAACCAGCTGTAATTGGTTTAGAAGAAACGGCACCTAGGCGTTTTGCCGTATTACGTAAACGTCTTAGTTCAAGAATTAAACCATCAGCCTCATTATTTAAACGGGCAACATTTGGTCGAACATCATTCACCCAATCAATCGCTTGTTGTGATGCTTGGAATACCTTATCCCAAGATGTTGTTAATTGATTATCCGTCATTTTCTCTTCCACCTATCGTTTCACACAGCCAGTATCTAACCAATATAATTTTTGATCACCAAGTCCCGCGTCGGTCATCGTGTTTAGATGAAGGGTAATATCCCTCTCTCGTACACAAGAGCGGCCATTTGATGCTGTCACATTTTTTATGTAGAAATTTTCAGCTCTTTCTTGGCTATTACGGCTATTTTTTATACCTAACGTTACTTGTAATACCACACCTTCATTATTCAACATCGCTTTCCATTCGCGGCTTTCTATAGAGAGCATATAAAGTGGAGAAGCAACCCAACGCTCTACATTTAATTGACGGAAACCTAAACGGGTATCACCGCGTACTTCAAAGGAAGTATCTGGGAAATCATAATCCTCATTGTCTAAATCAATATCGTGATAATAAACGTTGCTGTCTTTAATTACGTTATTGTTATCTAAATACCCAATGTATTTCACTGTAGAATAAGCTGTCATTGCCATTGAGCGTAAATAGAAGTTGGTTAAACGCATATCTTTACATAAGAAACAAAGCATAGCACCCACTGCGGCAGTCGTTTTTGGATCATCTATACGACCTTGTTTGTGGAATGGATACCAGTTTCCTGTGCGGTAATGATGTAATGGTAAAATCCGTCCGACTGGTAAAGGTAAACGAGAACGGAAGAAGGATTGTACACCCGGTAAACGAGATGGTCGGCCGGTCAGTAACAACACATCACATTGATAGCTGTTGACGACCTCACACAAAGCGTTGAAGGTTTTGCAGATATCAAAATAATCACCACGAATAAATAAACTGTGAATACGTTCTAAATTCACCTGAACCGGTAAATCTAAAATATTAAAATCTGGACGACCTAACGCACGGCGAATCGGTTCATTAATATAATCCAACACACTTTCTGTAGGCTGTTCTACGTCTTCTAATAATTCACCAAAAGTCTTCCCATTTAATGCATTGGTCTTTTGCATTGGATCATAACCTTCGTACTCTTTCAATACGCGCAAGCCAATTGGGCTGAATACTTGTAATGTCAATTGTTGGCGTAATAATGCATCTTGTACTTTTAAGGCCTGATCACCAATCAATTCAGAAAGAATAGGTTCAGGATCACGTAAACCTGCATTTTTCAAACCAACAGTTAAAGATTCCACTACTACATTACGAATCATGTCTAGCAAAATATCATCACCGGCCACTTTGAAACCATCACGGAAACGCTGAGTCGGGATAATATAGGCGTTACTACCTGAACCACCGTTTTCTCCATAATCCAGCGAGTAATCGTTGATTACCAAGTCTGTTGTACCACCACCTATATCAATAGTTGCGATAGTAATACGATCCTTTTCTTTTTTATCTGGACGTTGCAATGCAGCAATAAATTCTTCTGGTCGACCGCCATAGTTATTTTGAGTTTCATTAAATAGATAGACAACTTGACCACAAGTTGCTTCATCCCATTGAATAATCACCTCAGGTAAAATCGGCCAATATTTTTCTCTTGCACTTTGTGAATTGAAGTCAAAATCATCATCAGATTTATCCCAGCCAAGAGATTTCCAAACCAAGCCGATAGCCTGATAAATAGATTGACGGAAAATTTCTCGTTCAGGTTTAGGCATTGCCGGTGGTACAGTCAAAATAATAGAGCGTAAAAAGCGCGGTGCTTTAGAATGTTCCAATTTAGCTCGTTGAGCAGGACTATTAATCTGCATTAATGCTTGCATCAACACTTCTGATAACATAAACGTCATCAATGAACGACGAGAATATTTAGGTTGGAATACAGGCATTTTGCGTTCAAATTCTTCATCAATATCATCCCGCAAAATATGTAATGCTTCACCATACTCATTGATTAATCCAGAAAGTGGATCTGCTGTTGCATAAGGCTCATAATCTGTTTTTACATAGGATGAGTTAAAACGCCAGCCTTGTTCGTAACGGGCGTCATCCCATAAATAACGTTTTGGACTAGATAAACCTGTTGAACCTTCATTTCCCTCTCGACGACTTGCTAAACGGGCGGCCTCCTTCCCTACGCGCGCAATTGTTGCCCATTGGAAAGCATCACGACGCCCACTTTGCACAGAAAAATGATCTTTGCCAAAAAATGCTTGAGCAAATTCAACTCGACTTTCAAATGGTTCGGAGTACACTCGTTCTGGGCGTGTCAAATCACGTAATTCCAATTCATAGCGTTTTTTCAAACCATCTTTTTCCTGCACGTGATCTTCTATTAAAATTCCACAGGTACGAGAGTTCCCCACATCCAATACCATATCAACTGGAATGGCACGATTAATTTCATCAGAACGATTAGAAATCATTTTAATCCGTGGAATATCAATTTCTTCACCAAGAATAGCCAAAATATTCAAGTAATGACCTTGATGAAATTTAGCAGCAATGTCCATTTTCAGATCATCTGGATGAATTTTTAAACGATCATTTTCGGGAGCTAATTCAGTGAAGAGTTCCAATAACCATTCATTTATCCATTTGTAGTCCAAAAACCACGACATTTGATGAGATTGATAAGCGAGCCCAAAAACCGCGCCAGAACGCACATCTTCTTCAGTTGGCGCAAGGTAAGCAACATCAGCACGATTAGGAAAAATTTTAGTATCAAAAGCTAAAGTAACTCGATAGGTATTGCCTTCTACATCTGGTTCAGCTAGTTTAACAATTCGTGCACGTGCCCAGTTATAAGGGCCTTCATCAAAGCCATCTGTGGAAGCTACTGTACGCAAAACAGGAATAGGTAACCAAACACCATCTAATAATTTAAACGACTGCTCTACACTGATTTCGTGTTCCACTTTAACCATTCGGCTCAAATCACTGCTATCGCAATAACCTTCACCGCTACGATGTTCAACTAATCGACGAATTGGATGGTTCTCACCGCCAGAGGCGAAGTTTCCCATACTTTTGCTACGCCATTCTTTGTCTTTCCAATCAATTTTTAAACCGAAGTCTAAAAATTGCACCCCACTATTCATAATTAGTGAGATTTCTTTTCCGTAATGATGTAAATCCGGTAACATTTTTATTCTCGCTTCTATTCGTTGTTTATTGGTTCACTAATTCGATTTCATTGTCATTGGGAAACTCTGTCCTGAGCCATATCCACCTTGACAATCTGCAATACTCTTCGCGCCAGGTTTACAAATTACTTCAGGTAGCTGATAGCTTGAGCCATCGCTACATTTTGCCACACCTTTATTAGTAATATTCAAACCACTGCCTTGCATTTTTGCAGAAACATCTCCTGTACATTGTACGCCGTCACCGCGTTGTACTTGTACTTGACCTACGCCACCTGAGAATGCATATTTTAATCGTAGCGGTTTACCAGTAGTCTTATCCTGAATCCCCGCCCCAGCATTCCACTGGCCATTTAGGAAATCTACATTACCATTTTGTGTACTGGTTGTTGGAATTTGTAATTGTTTAGCATCAGAAGTGGTTTGATTCTTTTTATCATCTTCTTTATTTTGTCCAGCCTGAGCATCTGATTTATTTTCGGCTAACGGATCTACTGGTGGTTGCTGTGTTTTTTCATCTACTTTATTTTGATCCTCTTTAGTATCCGATTTACCCTCTGCTAGAGGGTCTACTGGCGGTTGTTGTTTATTTTCATCTTTATTTTGCTCTGCTTTGGCATCATCTGCTTTATCATTTTTTGATTCATCAGCTTTGGCAGCATCTGTTTCTGTTAATGGTGTATTAAGACCTTCACCTTGCATATTTCCTTCTCCAATAATTGGAGCATCGCCTAGTTGATTTAAAACTGAAGGATCTGTCACAGCCACACCCTTTCCATCAACCCAGCGTCCATTCAGATATCGGTAAAGAACATCTTTCAATTTACGTAATTCTTTTTCTTTCGGTTTTTTGAGGTTTTTTGTTTGTGGTTCAGAAACTGTGACAGGGTCATTTTTCACTGTCACTTCCTCTTTTGGCCACCATAAATCCTTAAACCACCAAGCCAATAATAAAAGTAATCCAAGTAATAACGGCAATACCCACCAAAACACACGACAAGGATGTTTTTTCACAACGACAGGTTCAACTGGCGTTATAGGTAAAGCTGGTTCAATTGGTTTTGGTGCAGCAGCTTGTAAAGAAAGGAATGGATTACCGTGCGCAGCTGCGTGTTTTTCTAGAAATCCCCAGAAAGTAATCACTGGACGATCATTGACCAAATAAACATGTTCAGGATTAGGAAAGCGCAAGGCTTTGAGATTTTCAGGATCGGTAATATCATCAGGATTGCCGCCACAGAGTAAACGGGCAAATAGCAGTTGATCGCCTTTGGAAGTGGGAGATTGAATGAGTTCTTTACCTAACTCCAGTGCAGTTCGTTCAAAAATTTTCAATTCTGCACGAGCATTTTCACGCTCTTCTTCCGTAGCCGAGGTCCAAGGGATAATCATATATTGCCCATCTGCACGAGTGGAATCAAACGGCACATACCAATCGATTTTATCCCCCTGTTCATTACGCTGTGGGATCGCTAAATATTCAGCAAAGGAACGACCTCGCTTAAACTTAAGTGCATCTCGCAACTGGGATGCTACCGTATAAACTGCCATGCCATCTTGGCCTAATGGCGTATAGTTTTTGATTTCACCACTTCTCAACAATGCACTTAACATAAAAAAACTCCGCGGACTAAAACTTATTAAAATAGCTACCATTCTATAAAAGTTGAGATGAAAAATGAAGACATATTTATATGTTTTGTAAAGAAATATAACGTTTAAATCATTAAATTTTATATGGGATAAATAAATTTCTTAATACTATTAAGTGTTGCTTCATAGAAACACCCTTAATTAACGTAAATACTATAAAATAATTTAACACAATACCTTATTTCATTAGTTCCTCCGCCCACAAAGTGCGGTTATTTTTTACTCAAATTTCGCTATATACAAAAAAATATAATCGCTATATACTTATAAAAACAACGAATTTTGAGTGTATGAACAAATCCACCCTTACCTTTCCCCTTTTACTTTGCTTGCTTATTGGGCTCATTTTATGTTCGCTCTCTTGGGGGCGTTTTGCGATTCCGCTTGAGGATGTAGTGCAAAGTCTAATTGGTAATAATGTCAATGATGTGCAAAACAACATTATTTTTAATCTTCGTTTACCTCGTGTGATTGCTGCCATACTTGTCGGTGCCTCATTGGCTATTGCGGGTGTTGTGTATCAAGGTATTTTCCGCAATCCATTGGTTTCACCTGATATTTTAGGGGTATCTAATGGTGCCTGTGTTGGCGCTGCATTAGCGATTTTAATTGGCTCGGGCATGTTGGGTATTCAAGCCTTTGCCTTTGTCGGTGGTTTGATTGCCGTCTTGCTCACCATGAATTTACCGCGTTTAATTCAACGCGACTCCACCATTGTATTGGTCCTTTCCGGCATTATCGTTTCAGGTTTTATGATGGCAACATTAGGCCTATTGAAATACCTCGCTGATCCCGAAACCCAGCTAGCTGACATTGTGTATTGGCAATTAGGTAGCCTAACCAAATCCAACTACGACAACTTGCTCGTCCTTTCCCCTATTATTTTGCTTACTACCCTTGGTTTATTTTTAATGCGTTGGCGTATCAATGTGCTTTCATTGGGCGATCGCGAGGCAAAATTAATTGGGGCAAATATTCGATTAGAACGAGGATTAATGGTGGTTTGTGCCACATTGCTGACGGCTTCATCGGTTTGCTTAAGCGGAACGATAGGCTGGCTTGGTTTAGTGATTCCGCATTTAGCACGGCTTTTCATTGGTGATAACAATGTCAAAAGTTTACCGCTAGCTGGACTTATCGGCGCGATTTTCTTGCTCGTCATCGACACTCTCGCCCGCAATTTATACATTCAAGAAATTCCTCTCGGTATTCTCACTGGCTTTATCGGTGCGCCATTCTTTGCTTGGGTGCTGATTAAACAAAAGGTGGTGGACTAATGCTGAAAATTGACAATCTGTATTACTGGCACAACGTTGAACATTCGTTACTCAATGGCATTGATTTAACCTTACAAAAAGGCGAATTGCTGACTATTCTTGGAGCAAACGGTCGTGGTAAATCAACGTTATTAAACTGTATCGCGGGGCTTTTGAAACCAAAGAGCGGTCAGATTTTGCTGGATAATTGCAAATTAAGCGAAATGAGCAGCAAGCAAATTGCGCAAAAAATTGCTTATGTCTCGCAACACAGCCCACAAACCTATCAATATCGTGTGCGTGATTATGTGGTACTCGGACGCGCGGCGCATTTAGGTGTTTTTGATAAGCCAAGTGAAGCTGATTTTGCATTAGTTGATGAGGCTTTAAATAAACTTGGCATCAGTCATTTTGCAGACCGAATTTATATGCAAATGAGTGGCGGTGAAAAGCAACTGGTCAATCTTGCGCGTATTTTGGTGCAACAACCACAACTGATTTTATTTGATGAACCTACTTCGGCATTAGATTACGGCAATGTGTTTAAAACCTTAAGCCTAATAAAAGAGCTTTCCTTGCAAGGCTTTACCATTGTGATGACAACACACAATCCCGATCATCCGATGTTATTGCATAGCGCACTACCCAACAGCCGCGTGAGCATCTTAAACGAACACGGCAAATTACAAACAGGTTCGGCACCAGAAATCATTACCGAAGCCAACTTAAAAGCGCTTTATCAAACAGATTTGCGCCTGGTCGATGTGCCAGCTCTGCAACGACAAATCTGTGCGATTACCCATTTATAACCCCACTAGAAGGAAATTCATATGTTGAAACACTCTCTGAAAAAAGGCTTAATCGCCCTCTCTCTTGCAGCTTGTTTTGCTATGCCACTACAAGCTAAGATCATAACCGACGTTGAAGGAAACAAAGTTGAATTACCGGATAACGTACAACGTGTAGCCGATCTTTGGCATGCCAATAACCAAATTGTCTTACTATTAGGCGGTGCCAATAAACTGGTTGGCACGACTACATCTATCGCGGCCAATCCTTGGTATAGCGAAGTGTATCCAAATATCAAAAACGTACCGGTATTAACCAATGGCGAAACCATTCAAACAGAAGAACTGTTAAGTCATAAGCCCGATGCCGTATTGCTCTCGAAAAAATCCATGTTAACTGAAGTGGAAAAAGCGGGATTAAAAGGCGTGCGTGTAAGTTTCCAAGATTTTGATGGTTTGAAGAAAACCGTACGGATTACCGCTGAAGTTTTAGGTGATAAAGCACCTGAAATTGCAGAAAGCTATATCAAAGAATTAGAAGACAATATTCAATTTGTGGAAAATCGTCTTAAAGGTCTCAAAGATGAAGCGCGCCCTACGGTGTTACATATCACTAAAGGCTCTGACTTATTGATGATTGACGGCGGAAAATCCATGATCGGCGAATGGATTAAATTAGCCGGTGGTAAAAGCGTGTTACCAGATGAAGCCAATATGATTGCGGTTACTATGGAAGCTATTTTGCAAGCCAATCCAGATGTGATCATCATTGGCAGCAGCGGCAATAAAGCGCAAGCAGCGATAGATAAAATCAAAGGCGATCCGGCATGGCAATCAATAAGTGCGGTCAAAAATAATCGTATTTATGCCAATCCAACCGGCACGTTCCCATGGGATCGCTACAGTGCAGAAGAAGCCTTACAAATTCTTTGGGCAGCTCAGCTCTTCCATCCTGAATACTTTAAAGATTTAAACATGGTAGAAAAAACGCAAGCCTTCTATAAAAAATATTACGGTTACGCGTTAAGCAAAGAAAATGCCGAGCAAATCTTAAAAGGTTTATCACCTATTAAGTAGTATTTTCAACTTATATATTTACCTATATAATACCTATTCTTTTTAACTCAAACATAAGGAAATACTTGATGAAAATTAGTGCAAGAAACCAACTTAAAGGTACTGTAAAATCAATCGAAACTGGTTCTGTGAACGCAATCGTACACATTGATATCGGTAACGGCAACATAATTTCTTCTACTATCTCTATCGATGCAGTAAAAGAATTAGGTTTAGCAGTTGGTAAAGAAGCATATGCGATTATCAAAGCAACTTCTGTAATGGTTGGTGTTGAATAATCTCAACTAAACTGTTCAGAATTCTCTATAACCGCGCTTTAAAGTGCGGTTATTTTTTTGTCTTTTTTCCCTACCCTCCACTTTCATTCGTTAAAATAATACAGATTTATTAATAAAATTCATTCAAAACCTGAAAATTATGAAGTTGTGTAATTTTATTTTCTATTGCATTCTATAACCGAACAGACGTTTAGACGTCTAAACCAAACAAAACAATAGAAGGATTAATTATGACAACATTTCATTTAGCAGGATTTCCGCGCGTAGGCGCAAAGCGTGAACTTAAATTTGCTCAAGAGCGTTACTGGCGTGGCGAAATTGCAGAAGCAGATTTATTAGATATTGCAAAAAGATTACGTGAACTTAACTGGCAACACCAGGCCAAGGCAAATGCTGATTTTGTCGCGGTGGCTGATTTCACACTTTACGATCACATTTTAGATTTACAAGTGGCAACAGGTGCAATTCCTGCTCGCTTTGGTTTCGATAGCCAAAACTTAACACTCGATCAATATTTCCAGTTGGCGCGTGGCAATAAAACCCAATTTGCGATTGAAATGACAAAATGGTTCGATACCAACTACCACTATCTTGTACCCGAATTCCATAAAGAAACACAATTTAAAGCAAACCCGGTACATTATGTGACTCAAATTCGTGAAGCTAAAGCGCTTGGGTATCAAGTTAAACCAACAATCGTTGGTCCACTCACCTTCCTTTGGTTAGGTAAAGAAAAAGGTGCGACATTTAATCGCTTTGATTTATTAGCACAACTCGTGCCGGTTTATGTTGAAATCTTAAATACGTTAGCTGCGGAAGGTGTGGAATACATTCAAATTGATGAACCTGCTCTCACCTTAGATTTACCGGCAGAATGGATTGCTGCTTATAAAGCGGTTTACGCCACTTTTGCTGAACAAGTGAAAGCGAAATTATTGCTTGCGACTTATTTTGGTTCTGTGGCAGAACATGCTGATTTGTTAAAAGCCTTACCTGTTGCAGGTTTACATATTGATTTAGTACGCGCACCTGAACAGCTTGCTACCTTTGCGGATTACGACAAAATCTTGTCTGTGGGTATCATTGATGGTCGTAATATTTGGCGAGCAAATTTAAATCAAGTGTTAGATGTGATTGAACCATTAAAAGCGAAATTAGGTGATCGTTTGTGGATTGCACCAAGCTGCTCTCTCCTCCATACACCTTATGATTTAGAAGTTGAAACGCAACTCCAAGCAAATAAACCTGAACTATATCAATGGTTGGCTTTCACGTTACAAAAAATTCAAGAATTACGCATTATTAAGACCGCTCTAGAACAAGGTCGTGAAGCCGTTCAAGCCGAATTAGCGGCATCTCAAGCAGCTGCGGATGCACGTAAAAACTCGCGTGAAATTCACCGCACTTGTGTGGCAGAACGTTTAGCAAACTTACCGGAAAATGCCGACCAACGTAAATCGCCATTTGCGGAACGTATTAAATTACAAAATGCGTGGTTAAATTTACCACTTCTACCCACCACGAATATTGGTTCTTTCCCACAAACGACAGCAATTCGTCATGCGCGTGCAGCCTTCAAAAAAGGCGAACTCAGCTTAGCTGATTACGAAACTGCAATGAAAAAAGAAATTGAATTTGTTGTACGTGAGCAAGAAAAATTAGACTTAGATGTATTGGTACATGGCGAAGCAGAACGTAACGACATGGTGGAATATTTCGGCGAACTACTCGATGGTTTTGCTTTCACCAAATTTGGTTGGGTACAAAGTTATGGTTCACGTTGCGTAAAACCGCCTGTGATTTACGGTGATGTTACTCGTCCAGAACCCATGACGGTACGTTGGTCACAATATGCCCAAAGCCTTACCAATAAAGTGATGAAAGGCATGCTGACAGGTCCAGTCACGATCTTACAATGGTCTTTCGTGCGTAACGATATTTCTCGTGAAACAGTCTGCAAACAAATTGCGGTAGCGCTTTCTGATGAAGTGTTAGATTTAGAAAAAGCAGGTATCAAAGTGATTCAAATTGATGAGCCGGCTATTCGTGAAGGTTTACCGTTAAAACGTGCTGATTGGGATGCTTATTTGAAATGGGCGGGTGAAGCCTTCCGTTTAAGCTCAATGGGTTGCCAAGATGATACCCAAATTCATACGCACATGTGTTATTCCGAATTTAACGACATTCTACCGGCTATTGCAGCCTTAGATGCCGATGTCATTACTATCGAGACCTCGCGTTCTGACATGGAATTACTCAGCGCATTTAGTGATTTCAAATACCCGAATGATATTGGCCCAGGTGTATATGATATTCACAGTCCACGCGTACCTGCAGCAGAAGAAATTGAACATCTTCTTCGCAAAGCATTACAAGTGGTACCTAAAGAACGTTTATGGGTAAACCCAGACTGTGGATTAAAAACGCGCGGTTGGCCAGAAACGATTGCTGCACTAAAAGTGATGGTTGATGTTACGAAAAAATTACGTGCTGAATTAGCATAAAATCAGTAAAAAGAAGGGCGAACATGAGAGATTATCTCTGTTCGCCCTTTCTTTTAGTCCAAAAACTAATTCATTTTTGACCGCACTTTACAGGCTAATATATTCCATTTTAACCTTGCAAAGGCTCTTCAATAACTGCTCTGCCATTTTGCGGTGACTTAAACGCAACGGTTTCTCTGCAAATACCACTCGCTCAATTTTTGATACATCCAATTGATTTAAGTAAGCAAAATTAATCGCTGTTTGCATAGCGGGTAGGCTTGGGTTGAATGCCGCATTTTCTGCATATCGACCACAAATCATTTCCCCATTTTTAAATAAAATGCCTACACCATGAGGGCTGTTAGAATAAGGTGAATGTGCTCGGTTTGCCCCTAAAATGGCTTTATTTGCCACTTCATCTTCCGTCGTCAAAGTGAAACCTTGTTCTTCTTTGTTTAATAGAAGCAAATCAACACCTAAATCTTTCGGGCCAAAGCTATCGGGTAAATATTGAGGAAGTGGATTATTTTGGCTGTGTGGTAAATGAATTTTTAAATCTTGCGCTTGATAAAGCTCATTCATAAATTGACGGCAGTGACCGCAAGGCGTGTAATTCACCACGATATCCGTGATACGAGATTCATTACGTAACCATGCATGGCTAATCGCACTTTGTTCAGCATGGATGGTTTGAGCCATGCTACTACCCTGAAATTCTTGATTCGCACCAAAGTAAAAATCACCACTTTCACCAATCGCAATCGCGCCAACATGAAATTCTGAAATGGGCGTGTGGCTATAACAAGCTGCTACGGGCAAAAGTGCCAACCCTAGTTGAACAGGCGTAAGCTTAAATTCATCACAAATTGACCGCACTTTTTCAGCCGGTAAAAAACCTTTCCATTCTTGTTCTTCTAACGCAGAAAGAATTGCATTTGAAAGTGGCGAGTTTGCTAATGCTTGTTGAATTTTTTGTTGCATGTTAAATCTCCTTATTTTTATATGCCCATTCTACGCTATTTGAGAAAAAACCTAAACTCTAAAAGGCTTTCGGAATATGTTTCTAAAATTTATCAAAACCTTAAAATAAAAAAATGATCAAAAAAATAACCGCACTTTTAAAGTGCGGTCATAAATTAAGATGTTTTATTCACTCGTTTTATAACAATGATGGTGCAACACCAAGTAATTTTCGGGTGTAGTCCACGGTTGGATGATTGAAAATATCTTCAGTGCTACCCGTTTCCAAAATTTGACCACCGTACATCACGACAATGCGATCAGATACTTGGCGTACGGTTTGGATATCGTGAGAGATAAACACCATGGCAAGATTGAGTTCTTTTTTCAAGTCCGCCAATAAGTTTAACACCTGAGCGCGAACGGATACGTCTAACGCAGAAGTCGGCTCATCCGCCACAATCAGTTTTGGATTCAGCGCTAAAGCACGTGCAATGGCCACACGTTGTTTTTGCCCACCGGATAAACGAGTCGGTTCAACTTGTGCTGCAGAACGTGGTAAACCGACGCGAGAAAGCAAGTCATACACACGTTTTTCCCGTTCATGGGGTTGTAACACATTGTGAATATCCATTGGGTCACGCAAAATATCCAACACTTTCATACGAGGATTCAGCGCGGTTGCAGGGTCTTGGAAAATGACCGACACTTGGCGACCGAATTGTTTTCTCGCTTCTGAGCTGCCATATTGCATTTGTAAACCGTTGAATTTCACTAAACCAGATGTTGGTTTAAGAAGTCCAATTATTACATTGGCTAGGGTAGATTTCCCGCAGCCAGACTCCCCTACTAAACCAATGGTTTCCCCCGCTTTAATGCCAAGACTCACATTATTCACCGCTGTGAATTTTTTACGTCCAAATAATGAACCGTCGCGAGAAGGAAATTGCACCACGATATTTTCTAAATCGATGATGTTTTGTTCTTTAATGACTTTAATACTACTGCTCATATTATGCTCCTTTCGCTTCCGTTACAGGCTCAGCTAAATGAGAAGCCCACAAGTGAGACGGCTCGCCTTCCACAGCGGTTAATACCAATTTTTGTTCCGGATTTGCATCTGGTCGTAATGAACGACTTGCAAAACGGTCACCTACCGCAAAGTCGTAAGGTGACGGTACGCTGCCCGGAATTTGATATAAACGTTTCGCACGGACTTCAGTTGAAAGTACAGAGCCCAATAAGCCACGTGTATATTCATGAGTTGGATTAGCAAGCAATAAGGATGTTGGTGCCATTTCAACCACTTGTCCTGCATACATTACCGTAATGTGGTGAGCTAATTGTGCAACTAATGCTAAATCGTGACTGACGAACACCATCGCAAACCCTAGTTTTTCACGTAGTTCATTCAATAATTTTACCACTTCTGCTTGAACGGTAACGTCTAATGCGGTTGTTGGTTCATCGGCGATTAATAATTTCGGCTCACGAGTTAATGCCATTGCAATTACCACACGTTGACGTTGACCACCAGAAAGCTCATGTGGATAACGGTTTAACACTTTTTCAGGATCAAGGTGTACCCATTCCAACAATTTTTCTGCAGTATGGTGACTACCACGTTTAATGAGCTGAGCCATTTGATCTTTAATACGCATTGATGGGTTTAACGCACTTAAAGAGTCTTGGTAAATCATCGCAATTTCAGAACCTCGCAATTCACTTAGATTGTTAGCATTAAGTAAACTGTGTTGTTTTCCGCTACGGTCTGTGAAAAGCACTTCCCCAGTGATTTTTGCTGTTTTTGGTAACAAGCCCATGATGGAGAATGCTGTAATGGATTTACCACAACCAGACTCACCGACTAATCCCATGGTTTCGCCTTCATTTACGGTGAAGCTGATGTTATCAACCAATGGAATTTCACCATAACGATTCGGGAAACGAATAGATAAGTTTTTCACTTGTAAAATCGGCTTTGCATTTGGATTTAATTGCATACGATTCGTACGGGTGATTTCTTTTTCATGTAATTTGAGTAAGTAACGTTTTAATGCAAGACCTTCAGCAAGTGCTTCTTGTACGTCGGTAGAGAGACGTTCATCTGATTTGCCTTCTGGTTTTTTACCGCCTTTCAAGCGCGGGTTAACCAATGCATCGGTAAGCCCTTCCGCCAAGATATTTAAGGCTAATACGGTTAGAAGAATCATCACACCCGCAAAGGTTGTCGCCCACCATGCGCCGTTTAATACGATGTTACGACCTTCAGAAAGAATGTTACCCCATGAAGGATGTGGTGGTTGTACACCTGCGCCTAAAAAAGAAAGCGAGGCTTCAAACACAATAGCATCTGCCACCATTACCGTTGCGAAGACTAAAACCGGTGCCGCGGTATTACGTACAACGTGTTTGAGAAGAATATAAGTACGGCTACCACCAATAACACGCTCAGCACGCACGTAATCTTCATCCCATTGTGATACCACATTCGCACGAACTACACGAGCAAGTTGCGGAGTATAAACCACAGCAATGGTGATGATAATGACCGGCACAGAGTTACCAAAGGTTGCTAATAACACTGCCGCTAATGCGATACCAGGGAAGGCCATTAAAATATCCATTAAGCGCATGATAATTTCATTGCCCCATTTCTCGGATGTGGCTGCAGTTGCACCTAAAACACTACCGAAAATAATGGCGCAAGCTACCGCACCTAAACCGATAAATAAGGACGTTTGGGCACCATAAACAATACGAGAGAAAATATCACGACCAAGTCGATCAGTCCCAAACCAATATTCCGCACTTGGAGCACGCATACGTGCGATCACTTCTAATGGATCATGTGTTGCTACCCAAGGGGCAAATACCGCCACTAAGGCAACGAAAACTAAGAATAATAATGAAATTTTTGATGCGGTGGAAAGTGCTCGGAATCTCGCACCGCTTGCAGCTAATCGATCTGCTAAACCTTGACGAAACATTATAGACTCCGAATTTTAGGGTTAATCAACACATAGAGAATATCAACGATAATATTCACTAAAACGAAAGTAAAAGCGATTGTCAGAACCACCCCTTGTACTAAGTGTAAGTCGTGGTTGACGATACCGTTAAAAATCAATTTACCCATGCCCGGTAAGTCAAAGATTTGTTCGATAACCACTGCACCACCAAGTAAGTAACCTACACGTAAACCTAATACTGTTACAGGCGTGATTAATGCATTGCGTAATACGTTGTGACGAATAACAGTTGCATAAGGCACGCCGTTACCAATCGCTGTTCTCACATAATCTTTATCCATTTCTTCAACCATGGTTGTACGCACTACACGAATTAATGACGCACACACCGGCACGGCAAGCGCAAGAGATGGCAAAATCATGGAATTGATATACCCCATTGGGCTTTCGCTGAATGGCACAAAACCACCAGAAGGCAACCAATCTAATTCCAAAGAGAACCATTGAATAAGTAAGATACCTAACCAGAATGATGGTGTCGCAACCGCTGCAACAGAGATTAAACGAATCACTTGGTCTACCCAGCTATCACGATAAAGCGCGGCTAGTACACCTAATGAAAAAGAAACTACTGCCGCAAACACCACACCAATTAAGGTAAGTTGTAAAGTGATTGGGAAAGATTTCGCTAGCATGCTACTGATTGGTAATTCTGGTGGCATAGTCACACCAAAATCCAATACAAGTAAATTACCTAAGAAACGAAAATATTGAATAAAGAGTGGATCATTTAAGCCATGTGATTCGCGGTAAAGTTGTTTTGCCGCTTCACTAGCACTTTCGCCCAATGCCACCGTAGCAGGATCACCTGGTGTGAATTGAAGCACCACAAAAACGAGTGCTGTTACACCAAGAATCATGACTGGCAAGGCCATCAATCGGCGTAACAATAACCGAAGTATCATTTCCATCTGACTTCTCCTATTCTAGCCTGAGAAATTCGTTAGCTTCAAAAATGAAGCAAAACAATCAAATTCAAAAACAAAATGAATTATAGTAATCATAATGTTCAGCCTAAGTCCTGTCAATCCAAGTACATAGAGCAAAATTCAAATCTGTGATCGGCTTCACAAAGATTTTTTGGAAATGAAATTGAGAGAAAAAATGATTGAAAAATAGGGAGAAAAATGACCGCACTTTGGTGTTACAAAGAAAGAAAAAAGGCTGTTGATTGCTCAACAGCCAAAACATTAATTAAAAAGTGCTTTTATTTACGGCCCACACCGAGGAAAGATAAACCGGTTGTTGCCAATGGTTGATAGCCTTCAAGGCTGCTATCATCCCATGCAGAAGGAAGTTTACGATGAACAATCGGATAAAGTGGTACTTCAGCCGCAATAATGTTAATCGCTTCTTCCCATGATTTTTTCGCTTCAGCGTGATCTTTTGCTCTCACAGCTGCATTGAGTAATTCAGTCACTTTCGCAAACTCAGGGGTATTACTCCAGCGGAAACGACGTTTCGGCCATACATCACCACGGTACCACCAGCTTAAAAGCAAGTCTAAGTCATTACCGAACACGGATGGATCACCTGGAGCGATTGCCACTTCATACACACCTGGATCCACGTTGTTGCTGTATAACGCACCTGATTGTAAGTGTTGTAAAGTCACTTTCACACCTGGAATCTTGTTCCAAGACTCTAAAATTAACGGTGCAGATTCTTTCACCCAGTCATGGTCGGTTGCGAGCAATTCAAATTTAAGCTCAGTTACACCTGCTTCTTTTAATAATGCCGCTGCTTTTTCCGGATCATAAGGATATTGAGTTGATGCCTTAATATAATCTGGGTGAGTCGTTTGTAAGTATGATGTTGCAGCTTCTGCATTACCATCAAATACAATATCAACAAGTTTGTCAGTGTTTAAACCATAGTGTAACGCTTGACGTACTTTTGGATTGTTAAACGGAGCTTTCTCACAGTTAAACATTAAGAATAACAAGCCGAAAGATTGAACGGATTGCACTTGTTGTTTTTTGTTTTTCAAGCGACTAATGTCTAAATAAGGCACACTTTCCATTGCTTGAGTACGTTTAGACTCTTGTGCAGTCACACGAGCTGCGGCATCAGAAAGTAATAACCAAGACATTTTTTCAACTTGTGCTGGATATTTACCATTGTAAGGTTCATACGCTTCAAAGACGATTTTGTCATCTTTCACAGCTGAAACAAATTTGAATGGGCCAGAACCAACTGGGTGTGCATCAAATGCAGATTGTCCTACTTTGTCGATCACGTGTTTCGGTACAATTTTCACGCAAGTTAAACGGTTAGCGAATAAAGCAAATGGATATTTCAATTTGAATTCCACCACTTTATCATCCACAGCTTTCACACTTTCAATGAAATCAATAAACATCACGAATAAAGATTTATTGGCTGGATCCATAATACGATTGAAAGAATACACAACGTCTTCAGTGGTGACTGGTGAGCCATCATGGAAGGTTGCGCCTTCACGTAAAGTAATACGCCAGGTTATTTCATCAACTTGTTCTGGCTCTTTTCCTGCTAAAGCAAGATAAGGTTCACGAGTTGCAGGATGCAAATCCACCAAACCTTCAAAAATGTGCAAGTTTGCTGCATAAGGTGATGCACCACTTGATGTCATTGGGTCAAAACCGGTAGAAAGCGGATAAGCAATCCCCGCTTCAATGGTTTTACCTTTAATTTCTGCAGCAAAGGCTTTTGGTGCAAATGTGCCTAACGTACCACTAAATGCAAGACCTGCCCCCACGCCAGCCATAAGTTTCATAAAATGACGACGAGATTCATTCGTTTCAAAGGAAAAATGCTTTGTCATACTAAACTCCTGATGAGTAATAAAATCATATTTTTGGTTTTTAAACCTAGCCAAACATTTCATTCGAAAATGAAGTAAAGCAATCAAATCTTAGAATAAAATGATTTACATCAATCATAATCATCTTCGCTTCATTCTGTCAAAGGGGAAATATTGAATGTGTGATCTACTTCACAGAGTTTTTTTCGCAACTCAAAATAAAAGTTTTTAACTATGTATAATTTATTATAAATAGATTTTAACTATTGAATCACTAGATAATATGAAATAGCTATCAGAAAAAACTATGCATATAATGGCCGCACTTCCCAAGCAAGGGAACAACATTTTAATCAACAATAAAGAGGAAAATACTATGTCAAAAACATCAATCGGTTTAGATAAAAAAGCATCTGAAAAATTAGCAGCAAAATTAAACGAATTATTAGCAACCTATCAAGTATTCTATACCAACGTGCGCGGTTACCACTGGAACATTAAAGGGGTAAACTTCTTTGAATTACACGCAAAATTTGAAGAAATCTACACAGATTTAGTAGTAAAAGTAGATGAAGTGGCAGAACGTATCTTAACTTTAGGTTACACACCGCATAACGGTTATTCACAATACTTCCAACACTCACGTATTAAAGAAGAGTTAGGGGTATCTGATGCGCAATCTTGCTTAAAAGGCACGTTAGAAGGATTAAAAGTATTACTTGAACAACAACGTGAAATCCTTGAGTTAGCAGGTGAATCTGATGATGAAGGTACCGCTTCTCAAATGAGCGACTACATCAAAGAACAAGAAAAACTTGTTTGGATGTTCCAAGCTGCTTGTCAAACTTGCCATGCTTAATTTGGCATTCATATAAAAGAAAACCTGCTGATAGGCAGGTTTTTATTTTGTTTTTTAATATATATATCTTATAGCTTTTACTTATTTTCTTTCTGCATTTTTTCAAACATCTCTAAACTTTTTTCTTGTAGCTTATCTAACTCTTTAAGCATCTCTTCCGTATAGCCTGCTTTTTTAATCCAATACTCTGCTTCTTTAGCATCCATATTGCCTTGCCCACTCAATGCCATAGCGGCTAACTCCTCAATCGCCTCTTGGCTCCCTAATTCTGCAACCTTCTTAAGGAAAAATAGCGCTTTATCATCATCTTGCTCAACACCAATACCTTCGCCATAGATATAATATAACTCAAGAAGCGCATCTCCATAATTAAGCTCTGCGGCGCGTTGATAGTATTGAATGGATTTAGCTAAATCAGCTTTTTCTGCATAATACAAACCTAATTGATAAAGTGCATGTGGCTCATCATTGCTCGCTGCCCTTTCTAACCAAAATAATGCTTCTTTGTTATTCTCAGAATAAAGATCAAAAAAATTCATTGCGAGTAAATACTGTGCATAGCCATATTCTTTTTCTGCGGCTTTTAATAATAAAGGTTTCGCTTTTTTTAATTTATTTTCTCGAAGATAAAGATTAGCGAGATTCGTCATCCCCATCGTATTGTTCTGTTTTGCTGCCATTTCATAGTATTTCATCGCTTCTTTAATACTAAAAGGAGTGCCGATTCCAAATTCATAAGCATAGCCTAAAGAATCCACATAATGCATATCGCCAGAATCCACTTTCTTTTTAAGTGCATTGAAACCCTCTTTCATCAATGTTTCATATTCTTGAGTTTCACCTACTGTAATTTTGGTGACTTCATTTCCTAATTCAAGTGTATTACCTTCTTTCCTCAATTTTTCATCTTTTTGAATTTTACCTAATATAATTTTGGCAGCTTCATTCCCCAACTCAAGCGATCTTTTCGCTGCTTGGGCGGCTTCCTTCAAATTGCCATTATTTTGTTGATGAATAGATAGGAAAAATAAAGCATCCGCATTCTTTAACTTTTCAGCTTCCTGAAAATACTTCACCGCTAGAGTACGATTTACGGGATATGAAATACCGTAGAAATAATCATAACCTTCTTCATAAAAGGTTTTCGCTTTTTCAGCGCGCTGGGCTTGGGTCATAGGTATCTGTTCAATCATCACCAAGTTTGTTAGAGCCTCATTTGATTTCACAGGGATAAGATGAGTTTGTAGATTTAATACGGTTGCTGCAATTAATGCGACAAAATTTGTCATTTGGATTCCTTTAGTTAGAGGATTGTTCTGTTTCCATTCAAGAATAACAAGCGGTTAACTTTCTTCCTTGTTTTGCAAAAATAAGATGAAATTCAACCGCCCTTTCATTATTTTTTCTGATTTAATTTTGCTTCTAATGCTTTAATTTTTGCTTTAATTTTTTTGTTATCCCGTTTGGTTTCTTTCTTTTCAATTTCGTACCCTTGTTTATAAGCATCTAATGCCGCATTATTATCTTTGGCAAATTCTTCATAACGCTCTGCCAATTGATAATATACATTATATGAAGCTTTTTCTTTCTCGCTTAAACTTTCATCCAATGCAATTATGTTATTAAATAACCCTTCTGCTATTTCATAATTTCGTTCTATACCTCTACCTTCTAAATAGCGAATAGAAAGCTCATTCATGGCTTCTAAATTTTGTAATCGAAACGCTTCTTCTAATAACTCAAGTGCTTTCTTATCATCCTTTTCTACACCTTCGCCGTTTTCATATAAATAACTTAATTCAAGCATAGCCTGAGAATCATTTAATTCAGCACCTTTTTGATAATAATAAATCGCTTTTTTTATATCCTGATTATGATAATAACTCGCTAAATACATGATGGCTTGGAGGTTATTATTTTCAGCCGCTTTATTGAGCCAATAAAGTGATTCTTCTGAGCCTGCTTCATAAATGCTATAACCTAAATTGTATTGTGCCACATCATTATTTTTTTCAGCCGCTTTCAGCATAAGCGGTTTAGCCTTTTCAATTTTATCCTGTTCAAGGTAAATTTCACTTAAATGCCCTAATGACATCGCATTACCTTGCTCAGCCGAAGGGGTAAAAACTTTAATTGCCTGTTTAATATTCTCTTCAGTGCCGATACCGAAACGGTAAGCATAGCCAAGTACATTAGAATAATGTAAATCGCCTTGTTCAACCTTCTCTTTTAATGCCTTAAAGCCAGCCTTATATAATTCTTCAGAATCCCCCAAATATTCCTGTTCGGAAATTTCCGCCAATATATATTTTCCTGCCATGTTTCCTCGTTCAATAGCAGAGTCAGCATATGCTCTAGCTTGTTCAAGGTCGCCACTCTCTACCGCATTCATCGCTAAGAAAAAGAGCGCATCAGCGTGACCTAAATCGGCAGCTTCTTTAAGAAATTTATCCGCTAAAGTACGATCAACCGTTTTTGTGATCCCATATTCATAATCAAAGCCTTTCTCATAAAGCGCTTTTGCTTTTTCAAGACGTTGTTCGGGTGTCATTGGGGCTGGTGTACTGATTGTTGATTTTAGTGCAGAAGAGGTTGCCGCTGCTGAAGTATGAGAAAGAGGAGAGTCAATTACAGCCGTAGCAATTAATAATGCGATGATATCAATCATTTTTATTCCTTCTATTTTAAGAGCAGTTAAATTTCTACTCTTTTATAAAAACATCGTGAAATCTAACCGCTCTTTATTTGAAATTAATCTTGTGATAATTTTTGAATGCCTTTAACAGGTAACATTAAGGTATCACCCACGAAACTTAACGGAACGTCAATGATGATAAATGGATAAAAAAGGGTTGTTGCGACAGCTTCCCCCATCATGTCTCGCTGAGGAACCTTATCAGAAAAAGTAAGACGAGCAACATCTTTTTGAACGCCACTATAATACTCAGGTTTATCTAGTGTCACTAAGGTCCCACACCCAGTTAAAGGTAACATCATAGCCAAAAGAAATGCTTTATTTAAAATTTTCATACATTAAATTCCCAAAAAGATAATCAAATTTTTCAAAATAATATGTTTGTTAAATATAATAGGAATGAATAATATAGTCATTTACTCAACTATTCAAGAAAAAATACCCGCAAAATTTAGAGATTAAAAGAATAGATGGGTTAATGATTCAATTACAAAAAATAAGGGCGTATTACACACGCCCTTAATTTAAACTTATTAAAGTTATAATCAAAATACTTCTTTTCTATACAACTGGTTTTTGTCGATAGAACAATAGCCCTGGTAAGGCTAAGCCCAAAACAAGCGCACCTAAAATAAAGCTGGTATTGATAAAAGAGCTGATCATTTGCTCAAATAATGTATCGGAAAAGCCATAATGATGAATTTGTACGATAGCAATCATGGCTTTATAAGCATGAACACCTGGAATCATTGGAATAATTGCCGCAACGGTAAAGACTTTCGGATGAGCTAAATAACGATGAGATAAATGCACCCCAATAAAACCAATCACACAAGTGGCGAAAAAAGTGGCAAAAACAATTGGAACACCAAAGTGTAGTAATAAAGTTCGTGTGACATGTCCGAGTGCACCTAAAATAGCACAATACTTTAAGGCTTTAGGCGGAACATTAAATACTAAAGCAAATCCTACTGCGGGGATGGCTGCGAAAAGCATATCATCGAGTAAATTCAGTAAAAACATCTATTACCCCACCCAAGAAACAATATTTAAAAGATTTAATGCAAAGACGATGCCTAAACAAGCACCAAAAGTGAGAACCGTCGCGATGGTCCATCGTCCTATTCCCATATTGACATAGCCTTTTAAAATATCTGCAAGTGAATTAATTAATGGGAATCCTGGAACGAGTAATAAAACGCTAGAAGCTAATGCGATATGAGGATCATTGCCTAAACTATATTTCAAACTCATACCGGAAATCAGTGAGGCGACAAAAGCGGTAATGGCAAAAACGATGAGTGGATTGTAATGATGTTTAGAAATTTCTTGTCGAACAAACATGGCAATGGCAGAGGCAATAAAGGTGATCGCACAAATTGTCAAATCTCCGCCAGAAAGGTGAGCAAAAGAGGCACAAGATAAACCAATCATAAACACCACCAAATAACGGTTATATTTTAGTGGTTTTAACTTATCCAATTTATTTTGTGCCATAGACAAATCATACAAGTGATGCTCTACGGCAACCACAATGTGCTGAACATCCGTAACGATTTGCATATTAATGCCTTTATCGACATTCTTACGCACTGTAGTGATGCAATGTTGCTTAGAAAGTGTGGTCAATAAGACGGCATTTGCCGTTAAAGCACACTCCACGCTTTCAATGCCTAAAGCCACACCTAATCGCTGTGCCATTTGTACGACGACAGCACTTTCTGCCCCATGCTGTAACAATAACAAAGCGGTTTCCACACAAATACGGGTAACCGCTCGTTGGTATTCCTGATCCATATCTCTGCGCTCTTATAAAGTAAATCTTAGAGATTATAGATCGATGAATAAAAAATACTGAAAAAATGACCGTATCTATGATCCAAGTCAAAAGTTCAGTATCTCCAAAGCCTATGACTTAACAGAAATTAAATGGCTTTATCAAAATACAGCGGCACATTGCTTAACTTAGCCATATTCGTGATATAAGCTAAAACTGCTGGTGGAAATTCGATGCCTTTCACACAAGTAAGATTTCGTAATACCGGGAAAACGATAATATCTTCAAGAGAAAGTTGGCCGTTTAAGGCATTTTCAGATTGAATTAATACCGCTAATTTCTCTAAATCCCCTTTTAAGCGAGTAAGATAGGTTTCTGTCTTCGCGATATTTTCAGCAAAATCCCCAATAAATTCCGTTTTCTTTTTAGTGAAATAATCGACCGCACTTTGGGTTTCAAATTCTGCTAAGCCAATTTGCGTAAAGCGTGCAGTCGTAAGATGACCATAATAACTGCCGACTTCTTTTAACCATGCTTCAATTTCAGGACGAACTTGTTCAGATAGGATTTTTTCACCAAAATGCTCATCTACATAATGCACGATATCCAAACTTTCTGGCATCGCGGTACCATCTTCTTTGACAAGAATTGGTACAACTTTTTTCCCTACTAAACCGATTGGCGTTGCTTCATCATCATTTGCCAGCACTACAAGTTCTACCGGCAGATTTTTTAAACCGAAAATCATGCGGGCACGCACACAAAACGGGCAATGATCGTAAACATATAATTTCATTTTTTATTCCTCTTTTTCCTGTAATAATTTTCCTAATCCACTTTGTCGTTTCACGGTATTTCTGACCGCACTTTGCCAGATTTTTTCATTGGCAAATATGGAAAGCTGATTTTTCGCACGGGTAACACCAGTAAAGACCAGTTCTCGTGAAAGCACTGGATTAGGTTCTGTTGGTAACACCATGACGGTATGTTCAAACTCCGAACCTTGGGATTTATGAATTGTCATCATAAACGCAGGCTCGTGAGCGGGAATACGACTGGTCGAAACTTCTCGATTGCCAAACCATACTTTGCCTTTAGCTAAACACAAGCCAATATCGCCGTTATACAGTTTAACATTATGATCGTTTTCGGTAATCATAATTGGCTTACCAATATACCAATCATCTTCTTGACGGAACCAAAGTAATTTCTCCGCTCGTAATGCTAAAGCAATTTCACGATTTAATTCTTCCACACCTAATGCTGAAGCTCGAAGTGCGGTCAAAAATCTCACCGAATTAAAACTGTCTAAAATCGCTTCCGCATAAGTTTTCTCGTTGCCCTTTTCATCTATAAATTTTGCATTGAGATCTTTCTTCTGAGCAAAATAAGTTTGAAGTTGAGTTAAATAAAAACGGTAATTTTCAACCGCACTTTTCACAACTTGTCGAACAGATTCTTTAACGTCTTGCTCTTCATCAAAATGATGGAAATGCAACTCTTGTGGATATTCCGCAAAAGTCGCCACACTGCCCTCACCTTTTCCTTGTTGAATTTGCTCAGCAAGTTGTTTAATGCCCGAATCATCTCGGAAACGTCGACTAAAGGTTAAATGGCAAATGGCATCACGCAACGGACTATGTTCATCCGAAGTTGGAACAGTATAGCCTGTTGTTGTATGAATATAATCAGCTTGAGCAGGACTATAATCTTGCGTTAAAAATTGTGCAATTTCACCTAATACTGCCCCCGCTTCTACTGAAGCTAATTGAGCCTGGTCTCCCAATAAAATCAAACGTGTTTCGGGCTTCAACGCTTGCACAAGTTTCGCCATCATAGGCAAATCAATCATAGAGGTTTCATCCACCACTAATACATCAATTTGCAGTGGATTATGTGCATGATATTTTACGCTATCGGTAAAAGGTCGAACGCCTAGTAGGCGATGCAACGTTTCTGCTGTTTTCGGAATAGATGCGCGTAACTCATCTGAAATCGGCATTTGTGCCAAAGCGTTTTCGATAGATTCTGTTAAACGAGCCGCTGCTTTTCCCGTTGGGGCAACCAATTTAATATGAAGTTTGCCACCAAATAATTCCTGTAAAACACATAACAAGCGAGTGACTGTCGTGGTTTTCCCTGTTCCCGGTCCACCTGTAATCACAGAAAATGGACTTTTCACCGCCGTTGCGACTGCTACTTTTTGCCAATCAACTTGCGCTTGTTGTTGAGGGAAATAGCGATCTAATAAGATTCGAATTTGTTGCGGTTCTACCGATACAGTGCGGTCATTTTTCAATACGTTTTTAATATATTGCGCAACACGGAATTCATCTTGCCAAGCCCGATAGAAATAAATCGCCCCAAATTGAAATGCGAGAGGCGCAATCTGATTTTCAGGATCTTGTGTAAAAACAATATGCCCCACTAAGGCTGATTGCCATTTTGATACAGGAAGTGAACCGATCTTTTCATTGATCAGCAGCAAAAAATCCGTTTCAGTATGACGATAAGCCAAGCCGAATAAATTACGTTCTAAGAAACGATCTAACACACAACAAGTATTGCCTTGTGTATAGCTCCAGTTGCAAAGTGCGGCTAATAAAATCGCTAAATTTTGTACGGGTTCGGCATAGCCTTTATCTTTTTGTTTATCAGCAATTAATTGAGCAAAATAATAATCGCCTTGAGTAATCACACCTTGTTCTTGCAAGGATTTTAATAGGCTTAACATTAAAATAATTCCTCTAATTGTTGGATTAATTGCCAATCTGGTTTATCAAAAAAGACGCCCGATTGTGGCGAACCATTCATTCCTCGTAAAAATGTATAGACTACACCACCAAAATCTCGGTTGTAATCGTAGTGAGGTAAACGTGTTTTTAAATAACGGTGTAATGCCACCACATACAACAAGTATTGCCAATCATAGTGATGCTCTAACATGGCTTTTTTCAATGCAGCTTGATCGTAATCCTTTAATGTCTCACCCAAGAAATTCGATTTGTAATCAAGCAAATAATATTTACCTTGATGACAGAAAACTAAGTCCATCGTGCCCCGCACCATGCCTTGAATATCCTCAAACTGTAACAGTTCTGATGGCAAATGATGTAAGGTTGCTAACGCTCGGTTAAAACCATCGACATCAAAATGACTTGAAATATTGAGATAAAACGCCAACTCTTTTAAGCATTGTTTTTCGTTAATCTGAGCAAGGGTAAGATCATTATTTGGCAAAATTGGTGTACTGAGTATTTGTGCAAACCACTGTTGAACTGCTGTAAATTGCTCTTCAGCAAGATTCAAATCCTGACATAATTTTTCAATGTTTTCTTTCTCTGCCAGTTGAGCAAAAGGCACCTTTTCAAAATAACGATGTAACAAAGTACCGATTTGTGTTCCCCGAGGGAAATCTAAAACCATTTCATCATTATCATGAGCAAGTGCGGTCAGATTTTCAGTGATATTTTCTATTGAAATCGACGCATCATAATCTTTCGCATCATCAAAAATGAGCGATTTTTTCACCGCACTTTCATTCAAATAAGTTTTACGTTGATGAGTTTGTTCTATGCCACTAAAGCTCGTCACTCGCCAATCTTGTTCAATTTCACCTTGGAAAATTTCTGCACTTAAATTTTCTTGAGAAACATTTAAAGTAAGTGGTTCACTGGCTTGTAACACATCGGTTAATTCAATCGCTACATCATTTGGTAAAAGCTGCTTAAATTTTTCCAATAACGGTTGAGTATCCCAATTATTTGGCAAATCGAGTTTTCGACCAATTTCACCTTGCGTTAAAACATACAATAAAGCATTCCATTTTTTATCAAAGGCTTTCGGTAACACAAAGGCCATTTGGTATTTTGCTCGGGTTAATGCCACATAAAGCAAACGCAATTCTTCCGCAAAAACTTCTTCTGTTAAATCATCCAAGTGTTGATCTTGCATGTCCCACAAAGTTTTGTTTTGTTTCTTGTCGTAATATAAATTAAATAGTTTCTTTTTAGTTGGATCTTTCGCCGCATTTCCTAAAAATGGCAACCAAACCAAATCATATTCCAACCCTTTGGATTTATGGATAGTCACAATCTTCACTAACTGACGTTCGCTTTCTAAACGAATTTGTGCTTCTTGACGACCATCATCTTGAATTTGCTTTTCAAACCAACGCAATAATGCCGCTTCACTTTCATTTAACGCAGCTGCTTGCTGTAAAATTTCAGCTAAATGTAATAAATCTGTCAGTTTTCGCTCGCCATCAGGCCGAGATAAGAGTTTTTCTGTGATATTTTCAGCTAAAAGTAAATGGTGCAACATCGGCAAGACGCCTTGGCGTTGCCAAATTTGTTGATACTCTGCGAATTTTTCAGCCCACCGTTGCCACTGAATTTCATCCTGGTGAATTTGGTGAATTTCAGCTGCATTTAAGCCGAAAAGTGCGGTCGCAATGGCATTCAAAATTGGGCGTTCCATCACGCTCAAACAGGCTTGCAAAATCAAGGCCAGTTCTTTTGCTGTATTACTCTCAAAGACATTTCCTCTATCCGAAAGGTAAACCGAAGCGATACCGAGTGCTTGCAATTCTTTCTTCACGAGATCCGCTTCGGTATAACCACGCACCAAAACGGCAATATTTTCTGCTCGCAATGTTTGATTTTCTGCTTTGCTTTCATTCGGAAAAACAACCGGATTTTCAGCCGCACTTTTTAACCATTGCTGAATCGATGTTGCGCAAGCTTTCGCATAATCTTGCTGGGTGGATTTGTCTTTATCGTTAATGTAAAAACGGAAGGCTGGTTCAGGTTGATTATTCAACTGAAAAACAAGATTTTTCTTAGCTGCACCGACGTTTAAAAATTCGATGTTTTTATAAATAAAAGGCTCATTTTTAAAATCAAATAATCGATTTACCCCTTCCACTAAAGGTTGGGATGAACGGTAGTTTGTGCCTAAATTAAAACGCACGCTCGCTTCGTCTGCTGCTTTTAAATAAGTGAAAATATCGGCACCACGGAAACGATAAATCGCCTGTTTTGGGTCCCCGATCATCATAAAGCCAACATTACCAGACGCGGTTTTATTGTGATAAATTTTCGAGAAAATTTGATACTGTAACGCATCCGTATCTTGGAACTCGTCAATCATGGCAAAAGGATATTGAAAACGAATTAATTCCGCTAACTGTTCACCGCCCTCACCATATAGTGCTTCTTTCAATAAGCGTAATAAATCATCAAAGGATTTTTCAGGATGATTCGCTTTGTATTCAAGAAGTTTCTTTTGAATACCTTGACGATAGTGATAGAGAATGATTTTTTTAAATAAATTACTTGGTTGAATTTCTTCAATTAAAGCTTCAATCTCTTCAAAGGCTGGATGCGTTATTCTCCCCCCTTTTTTCTTAAAATCTGCTTTGACGGCGTTATCTAAAGCCGATTGTGTAAATTTTTTTACTAATGTTTCATTTAAGGTGATATCTGCTCTATTTTTTGCCCATGAGGTGACTTCATCGACAAAAGATAAAATCGTTTTACTTGAATATGATCTACCATTTAAACAAGATTCATCTTTTTTTACGACTTCTTCATCAAAAAGGTCTCGGATTTTAGCCGCACTTTCTAACCAAGTGTCTTTAATCTTTTCAATAACTTTCGCATTTTTAGTGATATCTTTTTGCAAAAATTCTTTTAATGACATTTCTAATAGTCCTGGTTTATCCAGTTTTATAGAAAAATCATTCCCAATATTTGAGCCTAAATCATTCAATACATCTTCTGGCGACTTTAATTCTTTTGAGATAAATGCAGCCAAATGGAAAGGCAAATCATAAAAATGCTCCCGCCAAAATTCATTTGCAAATTGTTTGAGTAAATCAGACTGATCTTTGAGAAGTTTTAAATTGAAATGCACGCCTGAATTGAAAGCATGTTGCATCAGCATTCGGCGACAAAAACCATGAATGGTATAAATGGAGGCTAAATCTAAATTTTGTTCGGCTAACTTTAAGCGACGAAGTGCGGTCGGAATATCCTCTAAATAAGGCAATAATTCCGCTAAAAATTGATGTTCTCCAGTAAAAATCGCCTTGTCTTGCTTTTCATAATACTCAGAAAAAACCGAAATTGCCGCCGTTAAACGTTCCCGAATTTTGCGTTTTAAATCTTCCGTCGCCATTTCAGTAAAGGTTACGACCAAAATCTCTTCCACATTCAACGGACAAGAAAAACAATTCTCACCAGCCTGTAAAAGTAAACGAAGATAGATAGAGCCGATGGTATAGGTTTTCCCTGTACCTGCAGAGGCTTCAATTAAATTGACTTGATTTAAGGGCAACGAAATGGCATTAAGTGCGGTTGATTTTTGGCTCATTTTTTATTTTTCTGTAAACATTAGAGTGCCCCTATTGTAGGGATTTAGCTGAGGGATTTCCATAAAAAATGCGGTGAATTTTCACCGCACTTTATTCTTTATCTTATTATTTTAGAACGTTAAAACTTTATCCGCCCATAATGTCCACTCGGATACATCATCTAAGGTACCAAGGGTCACGCCGTCAATTAATTTAGCGTCTAATAAACCACGTGCTTTCACGCAGCTGGTGCATAATTTAATTTCAGCACCTTGTGACGCTAAAATATCGATAAGTTGTTGGATATTGAAACCTTCATTTGGGTTTTGCCCAGCAATACCGCATAAAATCGCATCAGAAAAGCAGAATAATTTGATATTCACATCCTTGCTGTGCTCTTCTTTCATATTGATTGCGAAACGAACAGCGTTGAACGTTTTTTCTCCACTATATGTGGAATCATTGACGATAAAAAGAATATTTTGCATGACGCACTCCTTGTTGCAATGCTATAAAAATGAAGGCGTAATAAATTACGCTTTTATGAAATCAGCCAACCCAAACGAACTTGGCTACAAACAGTAAAGACACTACCCACACAGGGGCATTGATCTCGCGTATTCTACCTGTACAGGCCTTCATGACGCAATAGCTAATAAAACCAAATGCGATACCTTCGGTTATTGAATAGGTAAATGGCATCATCGCAGCGGTGATAAAAGCAGGCGTTGCTTCAGTTAAATCATCCCAGTGTACACGTATAAGACTAGATGCCATTAAAATCCCCACATAGACTAATGCCCCTGCGGTTGCATAAGCTGGCACTACACTAGCAAGTGGCGAGAAGAAAATGGTAAGTAAGAATAAAACACCGACTGTTACTGCCGTTAAACCTGTTCTACCACCAACTGAAACCCCTGCACCACTTTCAATATAGGTACTAATAGCGGATGTGCCGATATAAGAACCAACCACAGCACTCACACTATCTACATAAAGAGCTTGTTTCATTTTCGGGAAACGACCTTTCTCATCACTGAAACCTGCTTTATCGGTTACACCTAATAAGGTACCTGATGAGTCAAATAGGTTTACTAATAAGAAAGAGAAAATGATGCCGAGCAAAGCCGTATCTAAAGCACCCGCAATATCGACTTTTCCTACAACCGCACCTAAACTTGGTGGCATCGAAACAATGCCGTGGAAAGTCACTTGATCATCAATAAAAAGGGCTAAACCAGTGACTACCGCAATAGAAATTAAAACCCCAGAGAAAATATTACGTGCAGCTAAAACTACGATAATAAAGAAACCTAATACGCCAAGCAGAATTTTCGGATCATGTAAATTGCCTAATGCCACTAAGGTTGCAGGATTCGCGACAACCAATCCCATATTTTTAAAGCCAATTAAGGCAATAAAAAAGCCGATACCTGCACCAATTCCCACGCGCAATGAAAGCGGAATAGAAGCCATTAACCAATAACGGATTTGGAATAAGGTGAGAACAAATAAACCAATCGAGCCCCAGAAAATAGTGCCCATGCCCACATCCCAAGAATAACCAAGCTTGCCAACGACTACATAAGCAAAGAACGCATTGAGTCCCATAGCCGGTGCAAGGGCGATAGGTAAATTACTGAATAATCCCATCGCAATGGTGCCCAGTGCAGCAATTAAACAAGTGGTCACGAAAACAACTTGTTTATCCATTCCTGCATCACCTAATACGGATGGGTTCACAAACACGATATACACCATGGTAAAGAAGGTGGTGATACCCGCGATAATTTCAGTTTTGGTGGTACTACCCTTTTCTTTAATGGAAAAAAGGCGCTCAAGTAAAGATTGTTGCATTGTCTTCCCCTTAACTCATTAATAACCTTGGTGATAAATCGATTCAAGTAGCTTCACACCTAACAAGGCAATATTGAAACGTTGTTCATCGGCAACCGTCCAAAATTCAATGCCATTTTCAACCGCACTTTGTTGGCTAAGATGCAATTTGACGCTTTCTTCACCGTTTTCATTTTCACCGTTAATCACAGGCGTAATAAGGCTATCGTGTAATTTAATCAATTCGCTTTGTTGTGGCTGGTAATCAAATTCATAATCCGAAAGTGCGGTCACTTTTTGTGCCATTCCATAGAATACGGGCACTTGAATTTGATGGAAAATGACATTGTCTAACTGCGGGAAGATTTTTTGCAATTGCAGATTTAAATTAGCCGCTTGTTGTGGAAACACATCAAAGGCAAAACGAGTTTCACCTTCTTCTAATGGCATACCATTCAGTAAACGAGCGGTTTGTCCAGCAAGTTTATTCACGGTTTCACCGTCCGTATAAGAAGCCGGTAAAAGTGACGTTGCAAAGACTTGCGTTAAATTTGTTTGTTGAACGATTAGTAATAGAGATAAAGCTAATTGACTCACTTGCGGATCGGGTAAACTCACAATGTTACGTTGTCTTAACTCAGTCAGATTTTCTTCATTGATTGTTGGGACAACAACAGGGACATCAGACAATGCAGAGCAAATCCCTTTTAAATCAATTACCACACAGCCACTTTCTGCGGCTTGAGCTAATAAGGGGGCTTGATCAATTTGACCAGCGAAGAAAAGATAATTAACGCTGTCCCACTCAATCTCATCAGTGGCTAATTGAGCAACGGCTTTATTGCGAAAACGTACCGCTTGCTCTTCTTCAAAAGGATAAATTTCTACGATAGAAACCTTGCCAACATCTAGCTCACTTTGTTCAAGGGCTTCGGCAATTTTTTCACATAGATCAAATTCTGCTGCAATAGCAATATTTAGGCTTGCGTCCATTTTTCTCTCCGCTGTAAAATGTTCTGAACCGATTCATTCTACAGAAAAAAGACGCATAAATACATAAGGAAATCAGATGACACCGGCAATTGATTTACTCAAGAAAAATAAAATTCCTTTTACTCTCCATACCTATGATCATGACCCTAACAATACGCATTTTGGCGATGAAGCCGCTGAAAAACTTGGGCTTGATCCGCACCAATCCTTTAAAACACTTTTAGTTGCTGAAAATGGTGATCAGAAAAAATTAGCGTGTTTTGTGCTTTCCACGGCAAATATGTTGAGTTTGAAGAAGGCGGCAAAATCAATTGGTGTGAAAAAGGTTGAAATGGCCGATAAAGATGCAGCACAAAAAAGCACGGGATATTTAGTCGGTGGCATTAGTCCATTAGGCCAAAAGAAACGTGTAAAAACAGTGATAAATTCGACCGCACTTGAGTTTGATACGATTTTTGTTTCTGGTGGGAAACGTGGATTAAGCGTCGAATTGGCCCCACAAGATTTGGCTAAATTACTGAATGCCGAATTTGTCGATATTATTGACGAAGAATAGAAAAAGAAAAGCCCGAGTAAATCGGGCTATCTTTTTTTATGATGTTGTGTTTATTTAAATTAGAAACTTGATGTATCTTGGAATAAGCCAACTTTTAAATCGGTTGCGGTGTAGATAACGCGACCATCGACTTCCACTTCACCGTCAGCCATTCCCATCACTAATTTGCGATTAATTACGCGTTTCATATTGATGCGATAAACCACTTTTTTCGCGGTTGGTAAGATTTGTCCGGTAAATTTCACTTCACCTACGCCTAATGCACGACCTTTACCTTTACCGCCTACCCAGCCAAGGAAGAAACCGACTAATTGCCACATCGCATCTAAGCCTAAGCAGCCTGGCATGACTGGGTCACCAATAAAGTGGCAACCGAAAAACGGTAAATCTGGATGAATATCTAATTCTGCTTCAATATACCCTTTACCAAACGCACCGCCGTCTTCGGTCATTTTTACAATACGATCCATCATCAACATCGTTGGTGCTGGAAGTTGCGGGCCTTCTTTACCAAATAATTCACCACGACCAGAAGCTAATAAATCTTCATAGGTATAGCTGCTTTTAATGTTTGGTGTACAGGTGTTTTCCATTTTTATTTCCTTGTATATGTAGTTTTGCTTGGTTAAGACCAATAAGTAAAGATTCTATGAGGATTTATAAGAAATGTAAACAGCGAACACTTGTTAGCTCAACTTGTCGGATCAGTCAGTGTAATTAAGATAAAAGAAAAGCGAACACAAGGTTCGCTTTAAAGAAATTAAGATTTAAAGAAATCTAACCAGCTTTTTTTCGGCGTTTCCGAACGGAAAGCAATCCGATTTTGAATTAGACGCGCAATAGGCTCTTTGCCCTTCGCATATTCTTCTTTCTCTTCCAATAAATCGCGGTCAAATAGGATTTTAGCTGTTTGATAAATATCCTCGACTTGATAGATAAAGAACTGCTCATTTTTCACCGCCTCAACCACTTCGTCAGATAAACTTAATTGCTGAATTGTTGTTGCAGGAATAATCACCCCTTGTTTACCCGTTAAACCACGACGTTGGCAAATAGTGAAAAAGCCTTCAATTTTATCATTCACTCCGCCTACTGCGTGCACCAAACCAAATTGGTCAATGGTACCGGTAATGGCAATATTTTGTGGCAACGGTAAATCAGATAACGCACTGACTAATACAGAGAAAATAGCGAGAGACGCACTGTCACCATCAATTTCTCCATAGGACTGTTCAAATACTAAAGAAGCAGAAAATGGTAACTGTGATGGCAACTCTAAGATACTCGCCAAGCACGCTTCAGAAATCATCATGCCTTTTCCGTGAAGGTTGCCCGCTAATTCGTTTTTACGCTCCACATCCACGACTTCACCATCACCAAACTGCACTAAACAACTGATACGAGAAGGTTCACCAAAACAAACGGGGGTGCCAGGATATTCAATCACAGACAAGCCATTAATCTGCCCAACAATTTCGCCGTCGGTTTCCACATAAATTTGCTCATTGAGAATATCCGCATAAGTACGTTCACGTAAAAAACCGTGCTGTTCATTTTTTTGTTTAAAAGCTTGCTCAAAATCAATCGCACTTAAGGTTTGTTTTTGTGACAACGTCGCAGCATTGAGTAACATTTCCGTTGTTTTTAACGGGGAAATGTTAATTAAAAAGCGGTCTTCACTCTCACGCACCAATAACTGATAGAGTTTATTCAATGCAGTTAAATCTAAATCAAGTTCATATTTTGAGGCTAATGCCAACACATAATTAGCCCAATTTTCTTGTGCTTTAGGTTGCGCAACAGAATAGTAGCTTTCAATTTCTGCATAATCAGCCAAGCTGTAAAGATCTTCTTCTAACTCACCTAAGGTCGCAATTTCAGTGCGATTGCCTAAAATCACCACTTTTAAATTAAGTAGATAACTTGGAATATCACAAGGCAAGGTTTTAAATGGATGGGCTGAATACCAATCAAAAGTTTGTGTTTGCAAAATATGTTTTAAGCGTTGCCATAAATCAAATTGGCTTAGCATCGTTGCTGCGCTTAAAATCAAAACGCCCCCATTGGCTTGATGCACTAAACCTGGGGTAAGCAAAATATCTTGCGAACTTGGGTGAACACGCACACTACCAAAAAGACTAAATTGATCGGCATGTAATGCCTTCAGCACATCACCTTGTGCAGCAAAATTATCCGCTAGTGATTGAGCAGGCTCGGTATAAATACGAGGGAAAGAAAAAGAATCTCCCTGCTCAACGACATAATTTACCCCAAAAATTGACCGCTCTTTTGGCTGTTCTTGGCGAATAAGTTCTGCTAATAAATCTGCATATTCTGCTTGATCATCTGCTTTCAAAACCAACAAAGAACGACGAGGTTGTTTTAAAAATAAAGAAATCGCTTTTGTGGCATGTTTTTGTAATGACCAAAAATCAGCCTTTTCAGCTGAAAGTTCAGTAATCGATAATTCTGGTTGTAAGGCTTGCCAATTTAAGGCTTGTTCCGAAGATGTTGAAGTCACGACATATCTCGCTTTAATTAAATTGGCGGTATTATCGCACACTTCACACTGAGTGAAAATCCGTTATAAAAATCTACTGGAAAATTTTGTTTAAAGCGCGTATATTTATCAGGTTACCACGTCACTAAAAAGTATAATAAAACGATGAAATATCAAAAATTAGAAAACCAAGAAGCAAACTGGAAATGGATTTATCTCATTCGCAAACATCGCGAAGGGGAAAAAATTACCCGTTATGAAGAAAAAAGCTTAGAAGAAAGCAAAGTTCAAGAATTAATAGAATGTCAGAATTATCCTGAAAAAATAGAGGAATGGATTAAAAATCACCTTTCTCTTGATTTACCTATTAAACTTGACCAGGCTATTCGTGCAAGACGTAAACGCTTTTTTAATGCTGAAAAACAATCAACGAAGAAAAAATCTATTGATTTAGAATATGGTGTTTGGCTTCGTTTATCTAAATATTCACGAAAAATGAAAATGACACTTTCTGAAACCATCACTTATATGATTGATGAACGTGAAAGCAAAGCATTATATGAAAGCCAAATGACAGCAATGAAAGCCGGTTTGAAAAATTTGCTGAATAAATAAGATGAAAAAAAGCCAAGGTCGAAACCTTGGCTTTTGATTATGCTAAATAGAGAAGATTTTGAAACGTTTTAGCGTTTCGCCTATTCCGCAATCGGAATAATTTTTGTGGCGTGAGATCCTTTGTCGCCGTGAATCACTTCAAATTGCACACGTTGACCTGCTTTTAATGAACGGTAACCATCCATTTCAATCGCTGAATAATGTGCAAAAATGTCTGTATCCACGCCTTCTGCAGAAATAAACCCAAATCCTTTTGCGTTGTTAAACCATTTTACTACACCAATTTCCATAGTAGACCTCTATAGGCTTCGCCCTTAATACTTAAAAACAATAAGACTCATGCCTTATCACCTCAATTGGAAATATATTCAAACATTTTATTTTTTTATGCAACAACGAAACTTTAAAAATGATACATTGATCACAAAATTTTTACTTATTTATTATCAGAAGTCTCTTTCTCATCTTTTTGATGAATTTCACGTAATGCTTTTGCCACAATTTGAATTGCTTCACCGCTACTAATTCCTTGTGCCATTAATTCCTGAATTTGTTCTACTGCTTTTTGTTGTTGTTCATGGGTTAAATTAATATCTAACATTATTTCTTCTCGTTAAATTGACCAATTAAATAATTCCATCACGTGCCTCCATTGTTCATCTAAACCAGCCTTAATTTCTATTTTGGTAAAATGAATAGGATGCTCAAAAATAAGTGTATCTGCGTGTAAAAATAAACGCTGACAGCCAGAATATTCAGTTAAAGCACGATTTTGATGTAAATCACCATATTGTGTATCACCTAAAATAGGATGAAAGATATGCTTCATGTGACGTCGTAACTGATGTTTTCTGCCCGTTTGGGGAATTAGCTTCACTAATGAATATCTCGTGGTTTGATAACGCCCAACCGCATAAGGCATTTCCACAATTTTTAAGCCTTCATAATCCGTCACCGCCTCTTGAGGCGCTTTATCTTCTTGCGCAAATTTATCGGCGATCTTATCTAATTGGATTTTAAGGGGGTAATCAATCCGTCCTTCGCCTTGCAAATAACCTCGCACAATCGCTAAATAAGATTTTTGCACCGTTTTCTGTTCAAATTGCTGACACATTAAATTTGCTATTTCACTATTTAAGGCAAATAGCAATACACCTGATGTTGGGCGATCTAATCGATGAATAGGAAAAACATGCTGCCCGATTTGATCTCGCAAGGTTTGCATCACAAATTGCGTTTCATGAGTATCAAGCCAACTACGATGCACCAACATGCCTGCTGGTTTATTGACGGCGACAAGATATTCATCTTGATATAAAATTTCTAACATTTATTGATTTTGTAATAAGGCTTCTAATTCACGTAATGGTGTTAATAATTCCACTAAAAAATCTTCTTCTGCTTCTTTAAATGCTTCCTCTAAATAAGGGGATACCGCAATTTGTGAAGGCAAATCAGCCCCGCTTTCAAGTAATGCGAACATTCTTGGGATAAAAATCCATTGCAACCACTCTTCTGGCGACATGGTATCAATCGCAAAAGGCTCCTGGCTTAAAAAAGCGTCTTGTGCAGGAGGCGTGACTTGCCATAAATCAAGCTTTTGCATAGCAAGCTGTAATTGTTGAAGATGAAGTTTTGTTTGATTACGCATAATTTTTCCTATTTATAAATAAGCGGCGTATTCTACGAGCATCAATTAACGCTGTAAAGTGCGGTCCAGTTTTAACGGTGAATAATAGAAAAGTCAGGATAGCGTTTATTTTCAATATTATCCTCTAAAACTCGTTCAACACTTGCGGTTCTTGGGCCGACTTTTAACCAATTATAAAAATCCTGTAGTTGATCGTCATTACCTTCGGCTACGATTTCCACGCTTCCATCAACACAATTTCTTACGGTGCCTTTAATACCAATTCTCTCTGCTTCTTTCCAAGTAAAATAACGAAATCCTACCCCTTGTACTCGACCATATACGACAAATCGTTTTGCCATGATTTGCTCCTTTATTACAAAAACTTTTTAAAAATTAACCGCACTTTCCTATTCCCATTTTTTAAAATTTAGCATAGCATTACAACCATCTAATTTCATTCAAAAAATAAAAGGAGTAATTATGAAATTATGTAAGTTTGCTTTAGGTGTTGTCGCGCTTGCTGTCAGTACGAGTAGCTTAGCTGGCATGGTAACCACTTCATCAAACCTTGAATTTCTTGCTATCAACGGCCAAAAAGCTAGCAAATCCATTCTAAAAGAAAAAAAATCATTCAACGCTGAAGCAAACCAAACCCAACAAGTTGTTGTTCGTTTAGGCGAAATCGTAGGCTCTGGCTCTAGCCAAGCGCTTTTTGAATCTAACCCAATTATTGTGACTTTCCAAAGTCCTGCTGATGATGTTGTGGTATCTGCAGAAAAAATTCGCTCCAAAGAAGATGGTGAGAAATTCAATGCTCAACCACAAATTACTGTTAAAACGAAATCAGGTAATTTGATTGATGCTAAAATCGATACTTTAAAACAAGAAGGTTTATTCCCAGCGGCTAATATTGTTAACGATTTAGCTGAATATAATGCATCAAATGCGCCAGCAGCAGTTTCTGCTTTAGCTGCTCCTGCAGTTGGAATGATGCCTGCAGCGTCAGGAAAAGCTGCGAAAGGCAAAGTTGTTGTACAAGGTGAAAACGTTGCTGAACAACAGTTACAATACTGGTTCCAACAAGCCGATAAAGAAACCCAAACTCGTTTCTTAAACTGGGCGAAAAAACAAAAATAATCGTTTTTTAACCGCACTTTGATAAAGAAGTGAGCCTTCCCGCTCACTTTTTTATCATCCAATTTTTAGTCACACAATAAGCAAGGATATCAACATGAACCAATGGCTTAATGCAAAAATAATCGCTTCAATACCTATTTTTATTGCAGTGAATATTGCAGCGTTCGGCGTCTGGTTTTTTGATATTTCTACGCAATCTATGCCCTTAATTTTAGGGATTATTGCAGGCGGTTTAGTGGATTTAGATAATCGCCTCACTGGACGATTAAAAAATATCTTTTACACATTAATTGCCTTTTCTATTTCAACCTTCATCGTTCAGCTTAATATTGGTCAACCCATCCAATATGTATTGTTGATGACCATCATCACTTTTTTATTTACGATGGTTGGCGCTGTAGGTGAACGTTATCGCACTATTGCTTTTGGTACACTGGTGGTAGCCATTTATACTACCCTCACTTATGCACCGGATAATTCTGCAAGTTGGTTTATTAATCCTGTAATGATTTTATTAGGCACCTTGCTCTATAGCATTGTGACCATCATCGTTTACCTCTTTTTCCCAAACCGCCCTGTGCAAGAGAGTGTCGCGAAAGCTTTTTGTGCTTTAGGCAATTATCTAGATGCCAAATCAGAGTTTTTTGATCCTGATGAAATTGATGAAATCGAGAAAAAACACCTCAATTTTGCGATGAAAAACACCAATGTGGTGGATGCCTTTAACCAAGCCAGAACAGCACTTTTCTATCGTATTCGTGGACAACATCGTCATGCTCGTACACAACGTATGATTCGCTATTATTTTGCGGCGCAAGACATTCATGAGCGTGCAAATTCTACACATTTTGATTATCGACAAATTGCAGAGCAACTCAAAAACACAGATTTAATTTTCCGCATTCAGCGCTTGCTCGAATTACAAGCGCAAGCTTGTCATGATATTACGGTTTGTCTGCGTCAAAATACGCCTTATCACTATAATATTCGCGTAGAAAAAGCATTAATGGGCACAATTCAATCTTTTGAGCTTTATAGCAAAGAACACGCTGAACAAAACAATGTTTTGCTCGCCCTTCAAACACTGATTGATAACCTGAAAAGTATTAACTGGCAATTGCGTCAGCTTGAACAAGAAACCAGTGAAAATGATCAAACGGCACAAATCCATACAGAGCAAATCACAGGATTAAAAAATATTCTGTCTGTTATCGGAAGTAATTTTACCTTTGAATCACCACTTTTCCGTCATGCTATACGTTTGTCTATCGTGGTGTTTTTATGTTGCTCCATTGTTGAATTTTTCCAATTTAATTTGGGGTACTGGATTTTACTTACAGCCGTATTTGTGTGTCAACCAAACTATTCGGCGACGAAAGTGCGATTACGTCAGCGTATTGTAGGCACAATTTTAGGGGTAATTATTGGCTCCTTATTGCCTTACCTCAATCCTACATTAGAGATGAAACTTGGCTTAATGGTAGTGACCAGTACGCTCTTTTTCTTCTTCCGAAGTAATAATTACAGTTTCTCCACGTTCTTTATTACGCTGCAAGTGTTGATCAGCTTTGATGTGATGGGATTTGATACTCAGGCGGCGCTCTTCCCTCGTCTCATTGATACCGTATTAGGTTCAGTCATTGCATGGTTTGCGGTTTCTTATTTATGGCCGGATTGGAAATATCTGCAACTCGATAAAGTGAGTCGCCAAGCGATTCAAAGTGATGCACAATATTTATTGCACATCATCAGCCAACTACAATTTGGTAAAAGCGATGATTTGAAATACCGTATTGCACGCCGTAATGCTCATCAATATGCGGCAGCATTGAGTACAACGCTTTCCAATATGAATAATGAGCCGAAGAAATATCAAGCCTATTTGCAGGAAGGTTTTGACCTGCTAAAAATGAATTATTCTCTGTTGAGTTATATTTCTGCTTTAGGGGCATATCGCTATAAAATGACGCAGTTACAGCAAACTACAGAATTTTTAGCAGACTTTTATCCTGTCGCGAAAAAGGTTTTATATACGCTGGAAAATATTGAAAAGCTTCGTCCTGAAATCTTTGCCAAATTACAAGGTAATATTGAGCAAAGCCTAAAAGAAATTCAGTTGGATGACAATCAAACTAAAGCAGATATGGCTTTTGCGTTACCATATCAGCAGCTTAACCTGATTTCTCAATTGCTGCCGCAGCTGTATCGCTATTTCCAACATAGCCAGAAAGAACCAACTAGCAAATAAAAAAAACAAAGGAAAAACTGACCGCACTAACCCAAATTTTTTATTGTTCTCAGTGCGATAAATAGAGATAATACGCCACTTATGTAAAATAAATTTAGACGCAATGACACATTACATTCTACTCATTATCAGCACCGCATTAATCAATAACTTTGTTTTGGTCAAATTCTTAGGACTTTGTCCATTTATGGGCGTGTCCAAAAAGATTGAAACGGCGATTGGTATGGGGCTTGCTACGACATTTGTATTAACTGTAGCATCACTGTGTTCTTATTTAATCGATAATTATATTTTAATGCCGCTAAACGCCACATTCTTGCGCACGTTAGTCTTCATTTTAGTGATTGCCGTTGTGGTTCAATTTACCGAAATGGTGATCAATAAAACAAGCCCATCTCTTTATCGCTTATTAGGGATTTTCTTACCGCTGATTACCACAAACTGTGCAGTACTTGGTGTGGCATTATTAAACGTGAATTTGGCACACAATTTAACAGAATCTGTTATTTATGGTTTTGGTGCGTCTTTAGGTTTCGGGTTAGTTTTAGTTTTATTTGCGGCCTTACGTGAACGTTTAGTTGCTGCAGATGTACCCATTACGTTTCGTGGCTCGTCTATTGCGTTAATTACGGCCGGTTTGATGTCTCTTGCCTTTATGGGCTTCGCCGGGTTAGTAAAATGATTTATCTCTTAATGTTTATTACTGTGACAGTGATTTTTCTCGGCTTATTTTGGAATAACACTAAAAAATAATGTTTATCTTAATTTCAGTAACCGTTCTCGCTTTAATTTTTGGTGCGATTTTAGGTGTTGCTTCGATTAAATTAAAAGTCAAAGCTGATCCTATCGTCGAAAAAATTGATGCCATCTTACCGCAAAGCCAATGTGGGCAATGCGGCTATCCTGGTTGCAAGCCTTATGCCGAAGCGATTGCCAATGGTGACGTTATCACAAAATGTGTGCCTGGCGGTCGTCCTACGGTAGTAAAAATTGCCGAAATCATGGGTGTTGATGTACCTGCAATGGATGATGTCGCTGAACCAGAAGAAATGGTTGCCTTTATTAATGAAAATATGTGTATTGGCTGTACTAAATGTATTCAAGCCTGCCCTGTTGATGCCATTATCGGTACAAACAAAGCCATGCATACTATTATTCCTGATCTCTGTACTGGATGTGAACTTTGTGTGGCACCTTGTCCGACAGATTGTATTTCCATGATTAAAGTGAAAAAAGATATTGATAATTGGGACTGGAAGTTTGATCCTAAATTAGTCATTCCGGTTGTAAATACCACAGAAATCGAGAAAAAATTAGTGGTTGGGGAGTCGGAATCACATGGCTGATGTATTAACGAGATTTAAATCCGGCAAGATTTGGGATTTTAAAGGCGGTATTCATCCACCTGAAATGAAATCTCAATCAAACCAGTCCCCAATTCAGCAATCAGAACTTGCTCATGACTTTTATGTCCCCATTAAACAGCATGCTGGTTCTGCGGGTAATGTATTAGTTAAAGAAGGTGATTATGTCCTTAAAGGCCAACCTCTAACACAAGGTGATGGCTTAAGAACCTTGCCTGTTCATGCTCCTACTTCTGGTACGGTAAAATTTATCGGAGAACACGTCGCACCGCATCCTTCTGGTTTAACCGAGGACATGATTCATATTCAAGCGGATGGTTTGGATAAATGGCGTGAGCAATTTCCACTTGAAGAATTTTTCACACAACCTGTCGAACAACTTATTGATCGTATTTACCAAGCGGGGGTTGCTGGTTTAGGTGGTGCAGTATTCCCGACTGCCGCCAAAATCCAATCGGCTGAAAAGAAAGTTAAACTCTTAATTATTAACGGCGCAGAATGTGAACCCTATATTACCTGTGATGACCGCTTAATGCGCGATTACACGGATGAAATGATCGAAGGGATTCGTATCTTACGTTATATCCTACGCCCTGAAAAAGTGGTGATTGCAGTTGAAGACAATAAACCTGAGGCGATTCAGGCTATTCAACAATCACTACATGGTGCAAATGACATTGAATTGCGCGTTATTCCGACTAAATATCCATCCGGTGCAGCCAAACAGCTGATTTATTTGCTTACCGGCATGGAAGTACCAAGTGGCGGACGTTCTTACGATATTGGCGTATTAATGCATAATGTCGGCACAGCTTTTGCGATCAAAAGAGCGGTCATTAATGACGAACCCTTAATTGAGCGTGTTGTTACGCTTACGGGTGATAAAATTTCCGAGAAAGGCAACTACTGGGTTCGCTTAGGTACACCAGTTGACCACTTATTAGCGCAAGTTGGCTATCAATATGACGAACGTTTTCCTGTTTTCGCAGGTGGACCGATGATGGGATTGCAACTTTCAGATCTCAATGCGCCTGTCACAAAATTGATTAACTGCTTGTTGGCGCCAGATCATTTTGAATATGGTGAACCCGAACCGGAGCAATCTTGTATCCGCTGCTCTGCTTGTTCCGATGCCTGCCCTGTTAATTTAATGCCACAGCAACTTTATTGGTATGCTCGCAGTGAAGATCACCAAAAATCTGAAGAATACAGCTTAAAAGATTGTATTGAATGTGGCGTGTGTGCTTATGTTTGCCCAAGCCATATTCCGCTTATTCAATATTTCCGACAAGAAAAAGCTAAAATTTGGGAAATTAAAGAAAAAGCGAAAAAAGCTGAAGAAGCCAAAATCCGTTTTGAAGCAAAACAAGCTCGTATGGAGCGTGAAGAACAAGAGCGTAAAGCTCGTTCACAACGTGCTGCAGAAGCTCGCCGTGAAGAACTTGCAAAACAAAAAGGTGAAGACCCTGTTAAAGCAGCATTAGAACGCTTGAAAATAAAACAAGCGGGTTCAGCAGCAAATAAAGAAACAAAAACTATTGTATCTGAGAAAGGTGAAATCTTACCGGATAACCATGAGCTTATGGAGCAACGTAAAGCTCGCCGTCTTGCTAAACAACAAGCGCAAGCAGATACAGGCACTGTGACAGATGCAACAACGTCACAAACTGACGAAAAAGAGGCGAAGAAAGCAGCTGTTGCTGCAGCTCTAGCAAGAGCGAAAGCCAAGAAAGCTGCCGCTCAAGGTGAAACAGTTGCGATAAATGCAACTGAAAGCGTGGTCGAAAAAACAGATGAAAATCCAACCGTACTTGATCCGAAAAAAGCCGCTATCGCAGCAGCCATTGCGAGAGCCAAAGCTAAGAAAGCTGCCGCTCAAAGTGAAGCAGTTACAACAAATGAAACTGAAAGCACGGTAGAAAAAACAGATGAAAATCCAACTGCACTTGATCCGAAAAAAGCCGCTATCGCAGCAGCCATTGCGAGAGCTAAAGCTAAGAAAGCTGCCGCTCAAAGTGAAGCAGTTACAACAAATGAAACTGAAAGCACGGTAGAAAAAACAGATGAAAATCCAACTGCACTTGACCCGAAAAAAGCCGCGGTAGCTGCAGCCATTGCGAGAGCTAAAGCCAAGAAAGCTGCCGCTCAAAGTGAAGCAGTTACAACAAATGAAACTGAAAGTGCGGTCGAAAAAACGGATGAAAACCCAACCGCACTTGATCCGAAAAAAGCCGCTATCGCAGCAGCCATAGCAAGAGCTAAAGCAAAAAAAGCGGCTGCTGAAGCGGCCAAAGAAACAGAATAACGCAGGAAAAGATTATGTTTAAGAAAATGGAGAGTTCGCCTCATACCCATTCAGGCAAATTAACCGCCCGTATTATGTTATGGGTGATTGCAGCCATGCTGCCTGCTCTGCTCACGCAGATTTATTATTTTGGAATGGGTGTTTTGGTGCAATCCGCTTTGGCTATTTCTTTCGCATTAGTGCTTGAGTTTATTGTGACCAAATTGCGCAATAAGCCAAACCTGGTCTATATTTCAGATTTTAGTGTGGTGCTTACTGCCTTAATTTTAGCGATGGCGATTCCGCCTTATGCACCTTATTGGGTGATTTTAATTGGTACGCTTTCCGCTGTTATTCTAGGCAAACACGTTTACGGTGGCTTGGGACAAAACCCATTTAATCCGGCAATGGTGGGTTATGTGGTGCTATTGATTTCTTTCCCACTACAAATGACAAGTTGGATGCCACCGATTTCATTATTGAATGAACCCCCAACATTTGCGGATTCTCTTTCTTTAATTTTCACAGGCTTAACCACTGACGGTTTTAGCTTAAGCCAACTTGTCCATTCCATTGATGGAATTACACAAGCGACGCCATTAGACAGTGCTAAAATCTTTTATAACTTGCATCAGGGCGATGAAAGCGTATTCCATGATTTTGTAAAATTACCAATTTTATTACAAAACGGAACTGACTTTGCTGAAGGTTGGTGGCAAGTTAATCTTGCCTTTATGCTTGGTGGGATTGTATTAATCTTAAAGAAAAAAATTCACTGGCAAATTCCCGCTTCAATGCTCGTGACCTTTGTGACCTTAGCAACAATCACTGCGATGTCAGGTCATCATCATTTAAGTATGATTAGCCAGCTCTTTAGCGGTGCCATGATGTTTGGCGCGTTCTTTATTGCGACTGACCCTGTCACAGCTTCAATTACACCTCGTGGTAAGCTTGTATTTGGTACTTTGGTCGGATTATTGGTTTACCTCATTCGTTACTTTGGAAACTACCCTGACGGCGTGGCATTTGCGATTTTGTTAAGTAATATTGGTGTACCACTTATCGATCACTATACCCGCCCTCGTGTAGCGGGACACTTTGCAAAAGGGAGTAAATAATGGGTATTTTTAAAGTCACCTCCCGTTTTGGTCTTTTATTAGGTTTCATCGCATTGCTTTGTACAGCAGTTTCTGCGGGCATTTATATGCTAACAAAAGATAAAATTGATGAAGCCATGGCTGAACACCAAAAAGCCTTATTGCTCCAAGTAATCCCTCAAAATTACTTTAATAATAGCTTGCTTGAAAGTGTGGAGACGCCTGATCAAGATAAACTCAAAGGTATTCAAAAAGTCTATTTTGCGATCAAAGATCATGTGCCAACAGCCTATGCTTATGAAACCACTGCGCCAGATGGTTATTCAGGGAATATCCGTTTATTAGTGGGGATGACACCAAAAGGTGAAGTTTTAGGTGTGCGTGTCATCGAACATCATGAAACCCCAGGATTGGGCGATAAAATCGAACTTCGCATTTCTGACTGGATTTTGAGTTTTACGAACCAAGTTATCGTACCGGAAAGCCTAAAAGATTGGGCGGTCAAAAAAGATGGCGGTAAATTTGATCAATTTTCTGGCGCAACCATTACGCCACGCGCGATTGTGAATCAAGTAAAACGCTCTGCTCTCGTGATGCTTGAAAATGAAGCATTACTCAACGAGATGGCAAAAAAATACGCGCAATAGGATATTTATTATGACTGATTTAACCGAAAAAACGACCGCACTTGATGAGCAAAGTGCGGTTGAAAATTCAGAAGAAATAACGCAAACGCCTTCTGTTTGGAAAGAAATCTTTATTCAGGGCGTATGGAAAAACAACTCAACCCTCGTGCAATTATTGGGGCTTTGTCCGCTCTTAGCTGTTTCGAGTACTGCAACAAATGCCTTAGGTTTAGGGCTTGCGACTATGTTGGTTTTAACTTGCACCAATACAGTTGTTTCGCTCTTTCGTAAGCAAATTCCTCATGATATTCGCATTCCAATTTATGTGATGATTATTGCGACCACTGTAACCGTGGTGCAATTATTGATGAATGCTTACACCTATACACTCTATCAAGCACTCGGGATTTTTATTCCTTTAATCGTGACCAATTGTATTGTGATTGGTCGTGCAGAAGCCTTTGCCTCTAAAAATAGCGTTGCACATGCTGCCTGGGATGGTTTTTCAATGGGATTAGGCATGGCATTAAGTATCACCGTATTAGGTGCGTTACGTGAAATCTTAGGTCAAGGTACCCTTTTTGAGGGCATTGAAAACTTATTTGGCCAAGGTGCGAAATTCCTTACATTACATATTTACCAAACGGATAGCAGCTTTTTACTCTTTATTCTTCCGCCAGGTGCATTTATTGGATTAGGCATCCTATTGGCGATTAAAAACCGAATTGATATGAAAAAATGAACCAAGCTAAACGAATTGAAATTCTCACTCGACTTCGGGAGCAAAACCCGCATCCCACCACGGAATTAGAGTATAATTCGCCTTTCGAATTACTCATCGCCGTGATCTTATCGGCCCAAGCTACCGATAAAGGTGTCAATAAAGCGACGGCAAAATTATTCCCTGTGGCGAATACACCACAAGCCATTTTAGATCTTGGCTTAGAGGGTTTAAAAGAATACATTAAAACCATTGGTCTTTATAACAGCAAAGCAGAAAATATCATTAAAACCTGCCGTGATTTAGTTGAAAAACACAACGGTGAAGTACCTGAAAGCCGTGAAGCCTTAGAAGCCCTTGCGGGTGTCGGCAGAAAAACAGCGAATGTGGTATTAAATACTGCTTTCGGCCACCCGACTATTGCAGTGGATACGCATATTTTTCGCGTATGCAACCGCACGAATTTTGCCCCTGGTAAAGATGTGGTAAAAGTAGAAGAAAAACTGCTCAAAGTTGTGCCTAAAGAATTTAAAGTCGATGTACATCACTGGCTTATTTTGCACGGGCGTTATACATGTGTTGCCCGCAAACCTCGCTGCGGATCTTGCTTAATTGAAGATCTCTGTGAATACAAAGAAAAAACAGATTATTAAACGAATAAAAGCAAACGGAATATATTATGACTACAAACAATCAATCTCGCCAAACGTGGTCTAGCCGACTAACTTATGTGCTCACCGTTGCGGGTGCGACAGTTGGCTTTGGGGCAACATGGCGCTTTCCTTATTTAGTGGGTGAAAATGGCGGTGGTGCCTACGTACTTCTCTTTTGTATTGCGATGATTGTGATTGGTATCCCGATGATTTTAGTGGAAAACGTCATCGGTCGCCGTTTGCGTGTGAATTCCATTGATGCCTTTGGCGATAAAATCCAAGATAAAGGTAAAAACATCTCCAAATATTGGAAAATTATCGGTTATATGGGTCTTCTCGGTGCATTTGGTATCATGGCCTATTATATGGTGTTAGGTGGTTGGGTCATGTCTTATATCATCAGCCTAATTAATAACACCCTTGATATCAGTGCCCCAATTACAAAAGAAGTGGCCAAAGATTTCTACGATTTACACATCAGCAACAGCCCATGGGAAATCATGCTTTACACCTTCCTGTTCGTGGCGGTGAATTACATTATTTTAGCGAAAGGTATCATTGGTGGGATTGAACGTTCCGTTAAATACTTAATGCCATTACTCTTTATCTTCCTAATTGGTATGGTGATTCGTAACCTCACCTTACCTGGTGCAATGGAAGGCGTGACTTTCTACTTAAAACCTGATTTCAGTAAAATCACCCCTAAATTATTCATCTTCGTATTAGGGCAAGTGTTCTTCGCATTAAGCCTTGGTTTCGGTGTATTAATTACTCTCTCAAGCTATTTAAATAAAGAAGAAAACCTTATTCACACAGCCGTTATTACGGGGTTTACTAACACCATTATCGCCGTGTTATGTGGTTTTATGATCTTCCCATCATTATTCACATTCGGCATTGAACCTAACGCCGGGCCAACCTTGGTTTTCCAAAGTTTACCAATTGTATTCTCACATTTATGGGCGGGTAAATTCTTTGCTATCGTGTTCTTCGGTTTATTGCTTATTGCGGCATTAACCACATCAATCACGATTTACGAAGTCATCATCACCGCATTACAAGAAAAACTCAGAATGCGCCGTGGTAAAGCGATTTTTGTTACCTTAATGGGGATTTTCTTATTAGGTAACGTGCCATCTATTCTAGGTGATAACCTTTGGAAAGATGTCACCATTTTCGGTAAAAGCATTTTCGATGCCTTCGATTTCGTCAGCGGCAATATCCTATTCATGCTGACCGCACTTGGTTGTGCCATTTTCGTTGGTTTCGTGCTAAAAGATGATGCGAAAAAAGAGCTATCACCAACGCCAAATTCACTTTTCACCACAATTTGGTTTAACTATGTGAAATTTGTGGTTCCTGTGATTATTTTGGTGATTTTTATCAGTAATTTAATCTAACAAAACAGTCCGAAAAGCAGTGCGCAAGCGCTGCTTTTTTTATACGCAAAAATCAGAACATCGCCCCGCTAAACAATTGTTTGTAAACAATAAAAATTCTCTATAGAATAGAAAAAATTTATTCAAAAATTTTACTAGGAACCATTTTATGCAACAGCAAGAAACCACTAAAAATGCGCTTGATAACCCTGCTTTACAACAAGCCTTCCTAAACGACCTAGACGAAAAACTTTGGTCATCTGCCGATAAACTGCGCCAGCAGCTTGATGCCGCCAATTACAAACACATCGTACTCGGCTTAATTTTCCTTAAATACATCTCCGACAGCTTCACCCATCAGCAAGAAAAAATTCAGGCGGAGCTTAGCGACCCCGAAAATCCACTCTATCTTGACCGCACTTTCTACGATACGGACGAAGAATATCAAGAAGCCTTAGCTGCCGAACTGGAAAACCGCGACTACTACACCGCCGACAATGTGTTTTGGGTGCCGCAGCAAGCCCGTTGGGACGAGATTAAAGCCGTTTCTATCTTAAACATCGGCGCAGAGCTGCCTTGGGGAGGGAAATTTTCCGGCGTAGCCAAACTGATTGACGATGCCTTCGATGCCATTGAAAAAGACAACGAAAAACTCAAAGGCGTCCTCCAACGCATCAGCGGCTATGCCGTAAACGAAGATACCCTGCGCGGGCTGATTATCCTCTTCTCCGATACCAACTTTACCCGTCCGACTTACAACGGCGAGCCCGTGCATTTAGGCGCAAAAGACATTCTCGGCCACGTTTACGAATACTTCCTCGGCAGATTTGCCCAAGCAGAAGGCAAACGCGGCGGCCAATATTTCACGCCGAAATCCATCGTTTCCCTGATTGTCGAAATGCTCGAGCCATACTCCGGCCGCGTGTATGACCCGGCCATGGGCAGCGGCGGCTTTTTCGTGCAAACCGAACGCTTTATCACCGCCCATCAAGGCAACATCAACAACGTTTCCATCTACGGGCAAGAATTCAACCCCACCACCTGGAAACTCGCCGCCATGAACATGGCCATCCGCGGCATTGATTACGATTTCGGCAAGCACAACGCCGACAGCTTCACCCAGCCCCAGCACATTGACAAAAAGATGGATTTCATTATGGCAAACCCACCATTCAATATCAGCGATTGGTGGAGCGAATCCCTGGCCGATGATCCACGTTGGGCATACGGCACGCCGCCCAAAGGCAACGCCAACTTCGCTTGGCTGCAACACATGATTTACCACCTCTCGCCCAACGGCAAAATGGCATTATTGCTTGCCAACGGCTCCATGAGCAGCCAAACCAACAACGAAGGCGAAATCCGCAAAGCCATCATCAATGCCGACTTGGTCGAATGTATGGTTGCCCTGCCCGGCCAGCTCTTCACCAACACCCAAATCCCCGCCTGTATTTGGTTTTTAAACCGTAACAAAAAGCGCAAAGGCGAAGTATTGTTTATCGACGCCCGCCAAATCGGCTATATGAAAGACCGCGTATTGCGTGATTTCACCGCTGACGACATCGCCAAGATTGCCGACACCCTCCATGCTTGGCAAAAATCAGACGGCTATGAAGACCAAGCCGCTTTCTGCAAATCTGCGACTTTAGAAGAAATTGCAGGCAACGACTTCGTCCTCACACCGGGACGCTACGTCGGCACCGCAGAACAAGAAGATGATGGCGTACCATTTGCAGAAAAAATGCAAAATCTGACCGCGCTTTTGAAGGAACAGTTTGCGAAAAGTGCGGAATTGGAAGCGGAGATTAAGAAGAATTTAGGAGGATTGGGGTATGACTGCTAAATATACAGTTCAAGAATTAGTAGATCTTCAAATTATAGAAAAGCCTCTAGATGGGAATCATGGTTCTATTCATCCTACATCTAAAGATTACGTTGAAGATGGGATTCCATTCATTATGGCATCTGATTTATCTAATGGACTAGTTAACTTTTCTAGTTGTAAATTTATTACAGAAAAGCAAGCTAATACTTTGCGAAAAGGTTTTTCAATAGCTGGGGATATTTTACTTTCACATAAAGCTACTATTGGAAGAACTGCTACTGTTCAAGAAAATAAATATCCTTTTCTTGTATTAACTCCTCAGGTTACATACTATCGAGTTAAAGACAAACAAAAATTAAATAACTTATATTTAAAATATTATTTTGATTCTCAATATTTTCAATCAATCTTACAACAATGGGCTGGTAGTGGTTCAACTAGAGCATATATCGGAATAACAGAACAATTAAAATTACCCATTATTTTGCCAGATATAGATACTCAAAACGAAATTGTAGAAATTATCAATAGATTAGATCAAAAAATCTATCTCAACACCCAAATCAACCAAACCTTGGAACAAATCTCCCAAGCCCTGTTTAAAAGCTGGTTTGTCGATTTCGATCCCGTGCGTGCCAAAGTTCAAGCCCTTTCAAACGGCCTTAGCCTTGAACAAGCGGAACTGGCAGCTATGCAGGCAATCAGCGGAAAAACAGCCGAAGAGCTGACCGCACTTTCACAAACACAGCCTGACCGCTACGCCGAACTAGCCGAAACCGCCAAAGCGTTTCCGTGTGAGATGGTGGAAGTTGATGGTGTTGAAGTGCCGAAGGGGTGGAAATATTGCAGCTTTGGTGATGTTTCGGAATGCTTTGATAGTAAACGTATCCCTTTATCTAAACAACAACGAGAAAAGAGAAAAGGTAATATTCCTTATTATGGTGCAACATCTGTTATGGATTATGTAGATGAAGCTATTTTTGATGATATTTATTTATTAGTTGGCGAAGATGGTTCCGTTCTAAAAGAAGATGGAACGCCATTTACTCAATACATTTGGGGCAAATCTTGGGTAAACAACCATGCACATGTCCTCAAAGGAAAGAATGGTATAAGTACTGAACACTTAATGATATTTATTCAACAAACAAATATATCTGCTTATATCACAGGTGCTGTTCAGCTTAAGCTAAACCAGAAAAATATGAATAGCATTCCTTTTTTAAAAGCTAACAATGAAATTAATGTTTTTTTTGCAGAATATATTGAATCTCTATATGCAAAAATCAGAGAAAATCTTGATGAGAATAAAATATTAGAAACAGCTAGAGATTTATTATTACCTAAATTATTGAACGGAGATATTTAAATATGTGCTCAAAAGATAGAGCAATTTCTTATTGGACAATGGGTCAAAGATTTCTAAGAATGGCAAATGTTACATCTGAACAATTAGTAGTAACTGGAAATCCATGGGTAGTTTCATCAGATGAAGAAATATCTCCAGATAAATATAATGAAGAAACAAAGTGGGCTGATCATAGTATTGGAATACCTATTCTTTTTAACTTTTATCATGGAATTGAATTAATGCTCAAGGGTACTATATTATTTTGCGATAATGAATATAAACCTAGAACGCATAAATTTACAAGTTTAATCCAAAAACTAAAAGAACATCTAAATGAAGATTCTCCATTCATTAAAAAGATTGAAAGTTATACAGTAGTTCCAGATTCAATAATAAAAAATTTTTTAGATACAAATCAAATCAATATAGATAACTGGTATGAATCATTAAAATACCCTGAAAGCAATGATAATCAGGAATTCACTCACTTAGATCTAATATACAACTCATTAAGAAGCTTAGATTTTTGGAAGAATTTATCTAGTGACTCTTTAGAAATTATAAAATTAAGCAGAGAATACTATTTAGAAAATAGGGATAATTAATATAGAGGTTAATTTCAATTCTGCCAAATCTCCCCTAACCCCTCTTTGCTAAAGAGGGGGACTATTTGGGAGGTCTGTTGATTACAAGCGGTAAGATTTGCAGAAAAATTTTCCAATGAAAAATATATAAATCCAAATTAAGCCCAATACTATTTTCCTCTTTCGTAAAGGGGATATTTAAAACCAATACACTAAGGAGCGCATCATGCTCAACGAAAACGATATCGAACAACTCACCCTTCAACGTCTGCAATCCCTCGGTTGGGAATATAGCTACGGTAAAGACTTGCCTGTTCATGAAGGCGAATTTGCCCGTGGCGATTTGAGCGGTGTAGTCTTTGTTGAGCAACTGCGTGAGGCGGTGCGTAAACTTAACCCGCAGCTGCCTGAAAGTGCGGTTGATTCTGTGGTCAAATCGGCGACGAAAAGTGATATTGGCGACTTGGTGGTGCGTAATCAGGCGTTTTATAAGCTGTTACGTGATGGCGTGCGGGTGGAATATCAGGCTGACGGCGAGCAAAAAATCGAGATGGCGCGCTTGGTTGATTTTGAGCAGGTGAAGAACAACCGCTTTGTTGCCGTCAACCAGCTGGAAATCCGCAGCCGTAAAGGAGGCAAGCGGATTCCTGATATTATCGGCTTTGTCAATGGTCTGCCCTTGGTGGTATTTGAGCTGAAAAATCCGTTGCGTGAATCAGCGGATTTGTTACAGGCGTTTAATCAGTTTGAAACCTATAAGGATGAAATTGCCGAGCTGTTTGTTTACAACCAAACCCTGATTATTTCAGACGGCATTGCCGCACGTTTGGGCTCGCTTTCGGCAGATTTCCAACGCTTTACGCCGTGGAAAGTGGTCGATGAAAAAAACAAAAGCGCGCGCTTATATTTTGATGATGAATTGCAAAGCCTGCTCACTGGCTTAATGCAGCCTGAGGATTTATTGGACTATATCCGCTATTTCGTCTTATTTGAGCGGGATTCCAGCGGTAAAACCATTAAAAAAATCGCGGCGTACCATCAATATTACGGCGTAAATGAAGCTGTAGATTCCACCATTTGGGCGACTTCAGAAAAAGGCGACCGCCGCATTGGCGTGATGTGGCACACGCAGGGTTCGGGTAAATCGATTTCCATGTTGTTTTATGCCGGCAAACTGCTTGCGCAGCCTGAATTGAAAAATCCTACCATCGTAGTGGTTACCGACCGCAACGATTTGGACGGTCAGCTTTTCCAAACTTTTTCTTCAGGCAAAGATTTAATCAAACAAACACCGCAACAAGTAGAAGACCGCGATCAACTGCGCCAACTGCTCGCGCAAAATGAAGTCGGCGGCGTGTTTTTTACGACGATTCAAAAATTCGCCCTAAATAAGAAAGAAAGCCACTTCCCCGTTTTAAATGAGCGCAGCAATATTATTGTGATCAGCGATGAAGCACACCGCAGCCAATATGGCTTTACGCAAAAGCTACATGAAGGCAAATTTCAGGCAGGCTACGCCCGCTATTTGCGCGATGCGCTGCCAAATGCTTCGTTTATCGGTTTTACCGGTACGCCGATTAGCCTGGAAGATAAAGATACGCAAGATGTGTTCGGGCGTTATGTGTCGATTTATGACTTGCAAGATGCGGTGGAAGATGGCGCAACAGTGCCGATTGTGTATGAAGCGCGCCAAATCCGCTTAAACGAAAAAGAACACGATGAGCTATTCAAAGAAATTGATGATTTGCTGGAAGAGGAGCAATCCCCTGCCCTGCGTTTGCAGGAAAAATTGCTGGGTTCGCAAGCCCGTCTGGCTGATTTAGCCGCAGATTTTGTGCAACATTTTTCCAAACGCAATGAAGTGGTGGACAGCAAAGCGATGATGGTGGTTTCCAGCCGTCAGATTTGCGTGGATTTGTACAATGAAATCATCAAACTGCGCCCAGAATGGCATTCGGACAATATTAACGAAGGGGCGATTAAAATTGTGATGACGGGTTCTGCTTCCGATGCGCCGGAAATGCAGAAACACGTTTACAGTAAGCAGGAAAAACAAACGCTGGAACGCCGCTTTAAAGACCCAAACGATCCGCTGAAAGTGGTGATTGTGCGCGATATGTGGCTCACAGGCTTTGATGCGCCTTGCTGTAATACGATGTATATCGACAAGCCGATGCAGGGGCATAACCTGATGCAAGCCATCGCCCGAGTAAACCGTGTATTCCGCAATAAAAGCCGAGAAAATGGCGGCTTGATTGTGGATTATGTCGGTATTGCTGAAAAACTCAAAGAGGCGACCCAGCAATACACTAATTCGCAAGGCAAAGGCAAGCTGACTGATAACGTGATTGATGTGTTCTTTAAAATGAAAGAGCATTTAGAGTTCGTCCGTAGCCTGTTTGCAACGCCGGTTGAAGGGAAAACCTTTGATGTTCAGGCTGCCTTAGAAAAAGATAATCCGAATGATCTTTTGATGGCGATTCGTTTTGCTGCCAACCATATTTTAAGCCTCGATCAATTACCGTTTGATGGTAAAGCGCACGAGCAACATTGGTTTAATAAAAAAGAAACTGAACCACGCAAAAAAGCCTTTTTGAAAGCGGCGGGCTTGGTGAAAAAAGGCTATATGCTGTGCGGTGCATTGGCTGAAATTGAGCCGTACATCCAAGAAATTGCCTTTTATGATGCGGTGCGCGCTATTCTCACTAAACGTAAGCAAAACGGTACGGGTTCTAATGAAAGACAGATTTTATTGAAAAAATTGGTCAATCAAGCCGTCTATTCCGAAGGCGTGATTGATTTGTTTGACCTACTGGAAAAACCGCAGCCACAAATTAGTCTACTTTCTGAAGAGTTTTTACAAACCATCAAAAACAGCCCAACGAAGAATCTGTGGATTAGCGCGGTGGAGCGTTATTTGGCAAGCGAAATCAAAGCCAAATCAGGTGCAAATCTGACATTGCAAAAAGACTTTGAGCAGCGTTTAAAAGAAGCCTTAAACCAATACCACAATCACAATTTGAGCGTAGTAGAAATTTTGGTTGAGCTCTTCAAAATGAGCCAAGACTTCCAAGAACGCTTAGCTTTAGGTGAAAAGCTGGGGCTGAAAAAAGAAGAACTCGCCTTCTACGAAGCCCTCGCCCAAAACCAAAGCGCCCGTGAACTGATGGGCGATGAAGTATTGAGCAAACTTGCCAAAGAAATTACCGATACTTTAAGACGCTCAGTTACCATCGACTGGCAATATAAAGAAGGCGTTCGCGCCAAAATGCGTATTCTCGTGAAACGAGCTTTACAGCGTTATAAATACCCGCCGGATAAACAGGAAGAAGCCGTAAGCTATGTGATTAAGCAAGCTAAGGAAATTGCGGAAGATTTAACCGCAGAAAAATCACTATAGGCGTTAATTTCATATAATAAAAAACCGAGCTATTTAGCTCGGTTTCTTTTTTATCTATCCTCTATTTTGCTTCAGCTTGAGTTTTTTTCTCTTCAAGTTCTTCCCAACGAAGGAAAGCCGTTTCAAGTTCAGCTTCGGTGTCTGATAATTCCTTAAGCTTCGCATCTGTTACATCATGGGCTTGTTGGAAAAAGTGAGGATCACCAATTTCAGCTTGAAGTGCGGTAATTTTCTCTTCCAATTCTTCCAACAATTGCGGTAGCTGTTCTAACTCACGTTGTTCTTTGTAAGAAAGTTTAACGGATTTTGGCTTTTGAGAAACAGCGTCATTTTTAACCGCACTTTCCTGTGCTTTTGGTGCTTCTTTTTTGGATTTTTGGGTCTCTTGCTCTGCTTTCATGGCAAAGTAATTAGCTTGTTGTCCTTTTGCATCAAAGAAACCGCCTACGTATTTATTCAATACGCCGTCACCTTCAAAGAAATAACACTCCGTTGCGACGTTATCAATAAACTGACGATCATGGCTGACAATCAATAAGGTGCCTTGATAATCAGTGAGGATTTCTTCCAATAATTCTAAGGTTTCTACATCCAAGTCATTGGTTGGTTCATCGAGAATCAATAGATTATTAGGTTTCAGTAATAATTTAGCCAATAACAAACGGTTACGTTCACCACCTGAAAGGGCTTTTACGGGTGTCATAGCTCGTTTGGGTGGAAATAAGAAATCCTGCAAATAGCCCAAGACATGACGTTTTATGCCATTGACTTCAATATCCTGCTTGCCATCGGCAACGTTATCCATCACCGTTTTTTCTGGATCAAGATCAGCACGATATTGGTCAAAATAAGCAATGTCTAATTTTGTACCGCAATGAATACGACCACTCGTTGGCTTGATTTCACCTAATAAAAGTTTAATAAAGGTGGTTTTTCCGCAGCCATTTGGGCCAACCAATGCAATTTTATCGCCACGTAAAATGGTCGTACTGAAATCTTTGAGCAGCTGTTTGCCTTCAATCTCATAAGACACATCTTCCATTTCAAACACGATTTTGCCAGAACGACTTGAGTTATCTAATTGTAACTTGGCGGTGCCCATCACTTCACGACGTTGGCGACGTTCTTCACGCATGGCTTTTAAAGCGCGTACACGGCCTTCATTACGCGTACGGCGAGCTTTAATCCCTTGACGAATCCAAACTTCTTCTTGCGCTAAACGCTTATCAAAAAGGTCATTTTGCAATGCTTCGACACGTAAGCTTTCCTCTTTAGCGGTGAGGTATAAATCATAGTTACCTGGATAAGACACTAATTTCCCACGATCTAAATCAACAATACGAGTCGCCATTTTACGGATAAAAGAACGGTCGTGGGAAATAAACACAATACTTCCGGTAAATTCTAATAAGAAGTTTTCTAACCATTCGATTGCATCTACATCCAAGTGGTTGGTCGGTTCATCTAATAACAAGACATCAGGATTACACACCAACGCACGAGCAAGGGCGGCTTTGCGCAACCAACCACCTGATAAATCCGCTAATTTGGTATCTGGATCTAACTCGAGCTTTTGCAATACTTCATTGATTTTATTTTCAAATTGCCAACCGTTGGCATGCTCTAATTTAGCCTGCACTTGTGCCAGTTGATTAAGAATTTGCTCACTGTAATTTTGTGTCAACTCTTGTGAAATATGGTGATATTCCTTTAACAAATCCGCTAAATGCTCAATCCCTTCCGCCACATAATCAAATACATTCCCTTCAGCGTGGCGAGGCGGGTCTTGTTCTAAACGTGAAACCACTAAATCTTTTTCATACTGCACTTTACCGTCATCCATCGTGACTTGCTGTGCAATAATTTTTAATAAAGTCGATTTACCTGCCCCGTTACGCCCCACCAAACATACGCGCTCATTCGGTTCAATATGCAATTCGGCGTGATCAAGTAAGGGGTGATCACTAAAAGAAAGATAAGCGTTAGTTAAACTAATTAATGCCACAAAATTGTCCTATAAATTCAAAATATCAATAAAAATAACCGCACTTTAAAGCTGGTGATAAACCTTTAAGGCATAGGCATCTGACATGCCAGCGATATAATCACAAATAATACGTTTTTTACCCTGCTCCGGTGCATTTCTCCAACGATTAGCCGTATTCGTTGGCAATAAACGTTCTGGGTCAGACTCAAAAATCTGGAACATTTCCGTGAGAATACGCTGCCCTTTATATTCAATACGTTGCGTTTCTACATGACGAATCACATATTTCCAGACAAATTTTTTGAATACATTTAATGCGGCAATCACATCTTGTGGTAGTTCTGCGTTATAACGTAACAAAGGTTCATCAAAATTACCGGTGACTTTCCAACGCACATGGGTGATAAAGAAATTCACTAATGCACCAATGGCATTTTTACGTTCAAAATGATAATTGGAAAATAATCGTTGGCTGACTTGCTCTATATTTTTTGCCAGCCAATCTGAAGGAATCGTTTTAAGTTCATCTAAGGCTTCTTGCCACTGATGTTGATTCACCACGCCTGTCACAATTGCGTCTTCTAAATCATGCACACCATAGGCAATATCGTCTGCCAATTCCATAATGCTGCAATCTAACGATTTAAATTGTGTTTTTAAAAACTCGGCAGGATTTGACCGCACTTTTTGAAATGAACCAAATAAAGTGCGGTCATTTTCAGAAAGATTTTGCAACAGCCAATCAAACATTGTGACGTCATCACGGAACAACCCTTTTCCTGGTTTCCAATCACTAATTTTGACATAACGCGGATCAGCGCTTTCAGTATGCGGCAACTGGGCATATTGAGGGGAAGATAAGTCTAAAATATTCGGATATTTCACCACGCCTAAAATAGCACGACGCGTTAAATTCATCCCTGCCGTTTCAGTATAAGGCTCAAGTTTAGTAATGATACGAAATGTCTGCGCATTGCCTTCAAAACCACCATGATTACGCATCATATAATTGAGTGCCACTTCCCCACCATGACCAAACGGCGGATGACCAATATCATGCGCAAAGCACAAACTTTCAATTAAATCATTGCTTGGTAATAAAGGCTTGAGTTGTTTCTGTAATTCACTTTTTTCGATATGAAGCTGGTCTGAAATAGCAACATAACTTTCCGCAAATTTTAATTGGGAAACAAGGCTGCTACCAATTTGTGCTACTTCTAGAGAATGAGTTAGGCGCGTGCGATAAAAATCATTTTCGCCCACCGCGTGAATCTGTGTTTTGGCTTGTAAACAACGGAAAGCGGCAGAATGTAAAATCCGCCCGCGATCACGACGAAATGGTGGTCGGTGATCTTTTTCGCGAGGCGGATCAGGAAGGAAACGTTCAGTCCAAAAATCAGCTAATTGGGTTCTCATAAAAATAGACGAATAACATGGAATACTAAGGGGGCTAAAATTGAGCTCATAATACCGCAAAGTACCAAAGAAATCGAACTATAACTACCGGCTTTTGGATCGGCTTCCATACAACTTACCGTACCTAATGCGTGAGAAACAGCACCAACAGATAAACCGACCGCTTCTTGTTGTTTAATCCCAACTTTTTTCAAGATGAGATAACCAAAAACAGACCCTTGTAAACCGGCGACAACCACCCCTACCGCCGTCACGGCAGGAATGCCGCCTAAATGTGAAGCCACTTCCATTGCAATTGGCGTAGTAATTGATTTTGGTAATACCGTCGCGACCATTTCAGGGCTTGCACCTAAAATAATGGCAAAAATAGCCCCGGTAAACATTGAGAATATTGAGGCCAATGCGACTACTGAAAGGATAATTTTCCATTGTTTCGCAATTTGACGAATTTGCTCATATAACGGTAATGCCAGTGCGACAATACTCACGCCTAATAAATTATTAATCGGCGCATTACCCGCCATGTAATCATCATAAGGAATATCGGTAACCACTAAAATCAGCACAAGAATTGATACTGTAAGCACAAAAGTATTGAAAATCATCGATTTCCAACGTTTACTGATTTGTAATGCGAGCCAAAATCCGAAAATCGTTAAAATGGTATAAAGATAAATTGCATACTGCATAATAAAACCTTAGTCAGCTTGAAGATTGCGTCTTTCCAATACTTTTTTACGTTTATGGGTAAAGGATTGTTTATAAAATAAATAGTTTCCTATAAATGCAATAACTAAAAGTGTCAGAACGGTACTGAGAATATTAGGAATAAGTAAAACTTTCCACTGAGCCACGAGTAAATCATAATATTTGATAATGCCCACGCTCACCGGTACAAAAAGCACGGCCATGTAGCGAATCAGTAAGCTAGAACCGAAATAAATCCATTCCAGATGAATCACATGGGTTGTTAAACCTAAAAAAAGTAACAATAATCCCCAAATACTGCCTGGAATCCCCACTGGAATGTAGTGAGAAATCAAATTGCCGAGTAGTAACATAATGTATAAAATGATGAGCGAACGAGCGAGTTGAACGCCTTTTTGGAGTAACATATTTCCTCTATCAACTTTTTTAATAATAATTAAAAATTATTTTACGCTTTTTTGTTAAAATTACCCATCCATTTTAGCGAAATTTTGCGATGTAGATCAAAGAAATTCCAAATGATTAGAAAATTCTTCTTATTTTTTACCCTAATTTTAACCGCACTTTGGACGCCATTTTCAATATCGGCGGCTGAACGCCAAATGGCGTGCTGGGTTGTTGGGGTAAGTGATGGTGATACCTTAACTTGCCTCTTACCCACTAAAAAACAACTCAAAGTGCGATTACAAGAAATTGATGCCCCTGAAAAAGGTCAACCATTTGGAAAGAAAGCTAAACAATATCTTTCCCAGCTGGTTTTCAAACAAAATGTGACGTTGTCCGTTTCTGGTTACGATCGTTACCAACGTATTTTGGCAACGGTTTATCTGCAAGAACAAAACATCAACTTAGAAATGGTAAAAAACGGTATGGCGTGGGTTTATCCGCAATATGCTAAAAATCCACTCTACTTTCAAGCTCAAGATTTTGCCCAACAACAAAAAATTGGCTTATGGCGTGATCCTAACCCTACCGCCCCTTATGAATGGCGCAAACAGAACAAAGCAGGTAAACATGGAGGTCAACATGGCTTTTGATTATCAATCATTTAAAAATGAATTTCCTTATTTTAAATCGCCAAATGCTGTAGTTTATTTGGATAATGCGGCGACAGCACTAAAACCTCAAGCATTAATTGATGCAACGAGTACTTTTTATCAATCGGCAGGCTCTGTGCATCGTAGTCAGTACGAAGCCACACAAACAGCACAATATGAAAATGCCCGTCACTTAGTCAAAACCTTAATTAATGCAGAAGATGAAAAAGCCGTAATTTGGACTTCCGGAACAACGCATGGCATTAATTTGGTTGCCAACGGTTTACTCCCCTCTTTGCATGCAAATGACGAGATTCTAATTAGCCAAGCAGACCATCATGCTAATTTTGTTACGTGGCATGAGACAGCGAAAAAATGTGGGGCAAAAATTCAAGTGTTGCCTATTTTGGATAATTGGCTAATTGATGAAAATGCCTTAATTGCAGCCTTAAATGAGAAAACCAAATTAGTGGCGCTCAATTTTGTTTCCAACGTAACAGGAACGGAACAACATATCCAGCATTTAATTCGACTAATCCGTCAACATAGCAATGCGCTCGTTTTAGTCGATGCGGCTCAGGCTATTAGCCATATACAAATTGATTTACAGGCATTAGATGCGGACTTTATCGCCTTTTCTGCGCACAAAAATTATGGACCTAACGGCATTGGTGTATTATGCGGAAAATTAAGCTCACTTTCCCTGCTACAACCGCTTTTTTACGGTGGAAAAATGATTGAGCGCGTCTCCCATGAATGTATTACCTTTGCTGATTTGCCTTATCGATTAGAGGCGGGCACACCGAATATTGCTGGCGTGATTGGCTTTGGTGCAGTGCTAGATTGGCTCAAAAAATGGGATTTTCAGGCAGCCGAAGCGCATGCCGTTGAACTTGCTGAACAAAGTAAAGTGCGGTTAAAAAACTATCCGAATTGTCGTTTATTCAATTCACCTCAGCCGAGTTCTGTTGTATGTTTTGTTTTTGATGGTATTGCAGCATCCGATCTTGCTACCCTTTTAAGTGAACAAAAAATTGCATTGCGCGTTGGTGAGCATTGCGCCCAACCTTACTTAGCCCGTCTTGGCGAGCGCACCACATTACGACTTTCTTTTGCGCCTTACAATAGCCCGCAAGATGTAGACACTTTTTTTGCGGCATTAGATAAATCCCTAGAGTTATTAACATGCTAGAAAACATTAAACAGGCAAAAAATTGGGAAGATCGTTACCGTTTCATTATTCAAGCCGGTAAACATCTTCCTCCTCCTTCTCCAGATGAATTGGCTCAAATGCGATCAATTCAAGGCTGTGAAGCGGGACTTTGGTTTAAGGCTATTCCACAACATGATGGTACGTTTCAATTTCAAGCTTACAGCGAAGCGCGCATTATGAATGGTTTGTTATGGTTGTTGTTACAACACATCAACGGTAAAACTCGAGAGCAATTACAACAATTTAATATTCGCCAATTTTTTGATAAGCTTGGTATTGCCTCTCGCTTAAGTGAAACCCGCTTAAACGGTTTAAAACAAATCGAAGAAATCTTACACAATCTGTAATTATGTATCTGATCGAACCTTTTTTTAAATTGACCGCCTTAGAAAATGATATTGGGCAACAAAGCCGTTTGCTCAATGCCGTCATCGACCAATGGCGTTATAACGGACAAATTATCGGCCGTGAAATCCCGCTTTATTTGATGGAGGAAGACAGCGAACAAGGTTTTGCAATGCGCATTATTTGTCCTGAGCAAGATAGCCTTTTGCCCGAGAACAATAACCAAACTGTGAATCTGGCGATGGAAAATGCTGAAAAGTGCGGTCTAACTTTTCAGGGTTTTCAAATTATTGCCGATGATTTAAATGCTGACAGTACAGCTGAATGTAGCCGACCTGCATGGCAGATGCTCTACACCACGCATTTACAATCTTGCTCGCCATTACATAGCGGGGATGATTTCTCCCCAATTCCGCTCTATAAACAGCTAAAAAATCAACCGCACTTAAGCCAAGATTTAATTAAATGGCAGGAAAATTGGCAGGCCTGCGATCAGTTGCAAATGAATGGTTCGGCTTTAGAAAAAGAAGCATTAAATGAAATCTCCGAGGTTAATAGCACGCTCAGCAAACATGGACGCTACCTTGCTGCTGAAATCGAAAAAGAAAACGGCATACCGACCTATTATTATTTATACCGTGTCGGAGGCCATTCTTTAGAGTCAGAACAGCAACGCTGTTGCCCACAATGTGGTGGCGATTGGGTATTAGACGCGCCACTATTTGATGTAATTTACTTTAAATGCGACCCATGTCGATTAGTATCGAATGTGTCGTGGAATTTTTTATAACGCTTTCGTCATTTAGGAAAACACATGAACTATCAAGATAAAAGCCTTCAATCCTTAAAACTCGGTCAAGCAACAGAATATGCTGCGAATTATGACCGCACTTTATTACAACCCGTGCCTCGAAAACTCAATCGTGATGGCTTAGGCATAACCGAACAGCAGCCATTTACCCAAGGCGCTGATATTTGGACAGCCTATGAAATTTCTTGGTTAAATCCAAAAGGTTTACCGCAAGTCGCCATTGCTAATGTGGAAATTGATTATCGCAGTGAAAATTTAATTGAATCAAAAAGCTTTAAACTCTATTTAAACAGCTTTAACCAAAGTCAATTTGCTGATTTTGCTAGCGTAGAACGCACGATGCGTGAAGACCTAAGTGCTTGTGCTCAAGGCGAGGTCAAAGTACGTTTACATCCATTGTCCCACTATCAAGGACAAAGTATTGATACGTTAACGGGCGATTGCATTGATGATCAGGATATCGAAATCCACAGCTACGAATTTAATGCAAACATTTTGCAAAATTGTACGTCCGATAACGTGGTGGAGGAAACCTTAGTAAGCCATTTATTAAAATCCAATTGTCTTATCACCAGTCAGCCGGATTGGGGAACTGTGCAAATTCATTATGTGGGCAAACAAATAGATCGCGAAAAACTTCTCCGCTACATTGTGTCTTTCCGTCAACATAATGAGTTTCACGAGCAATGTGTCGAGCGTATTTTCTGTGACTTGATGCATTACGCCAAACCAGAAAAACTCACCGTCTATGCGCGTTATACGCGCCGTGGTGGATTGGATATTAATCCATTCCGTTCTAACTTTGAGGAAATTCCGCAGAATTTACGCTTGGCAAGACAATAAATCACAATACAAAAGTGCGGTGAAAATCAACCGCACTTTTATTTTATACATGTCGTAAATCATGAGCTTGTTGTAATAACTGACGACTTTCCTGCAAGAATTGTTCGGAATATTCCCCAAACCATTCTCTCACCTGATGGAAAGCATCAATAAACCCTTGGCGATCGCCTTTTTCAAAAAATTGTAACGCTTCTTCATACGTTTGCTTCAAGGTTTCAATCACGTCTAAATTTTCTGGCTTATCCATAATAATATCGGCATAAAGTGCTGCATCTTGGGCAAATAGACGACCAATCATGGCTAATTCCAAACGATAAATCGGGGAAGATAATGCCAATAAATTGCTTAAATTGACAGGCTGTTTAGAAAGATGCAGACCATTCGCAAAAGTAGAAAAGTGACGTAATGCTTGAATGTACGTCATATTGTGATCATGCTCAACTGCATCAATTTGGTAAATTTTGGCACCCCAGATTTGAATTTGCTCTAACAACCATTCATAACGTTCACTAAAGCGCCCATCACAACGAACAACCACTTGTTTTGCCATGCTCGCAATATCGGGACCAAACATTGGATGCAGCCCAACCACTGCCCCTTTATGCACGTCTAACATTTTAGCCAAGGGGGCTCGTTTCACGGAGGTGAGATCCGACAATAGCATATTTTCCGTTAAATAAGGTTTTAAACGTTCTATTGTTTCTAACGTGTGATCAATCGGCACTGAGACAATAACAACATCCGCATTCGTTAAAATGCGTTCTGCCACATCCCAATCATTGCGGTCTAAAATAGAAATAGGATAACCCGAAGCACGCAAATAGCGGGCAAATAACTGCCCCATTTTTCCGTAACCACCGACGATAACAATTTTGTTAATGGCTGGATTCAGGGTTTTAAAACCAAATTGATTTTCATTGGAGTAAGACTCACGCATGAAACGACGTAGCACATCTTCAATAAGTTGTGGAGAGATTCCCGCTTTCGCCGCTTCTTCTCGGCGTGCTTGTAACATGGCTAATTCACGATCTGGTGCATAAATCGGCAAACCTTTTTCGTGCTTTACTTCGCCGACTCGGGTCACCAATTCGAGGCGTTTAGCAAAAAGTTGAATCAGTTCACGATCGAGCGCATCAATTTCCTGACGTAAATGATTAAGGGCATCCATAATTCACCTGTAATATCTTATTTACATAAATTGCAATTAAAAGGTTACAGGTGAGATTACTGGAATTAAAAAAGAAAGGCAAATAGTTAGAGAGATTGTGTAATCAAACGTTGCGGACGAATTACATTGTTATCATCGATAAGTGCCACGCCCAAAAAGATATTCTTGTCAGAAAACAACCGCACTTGACCATGTAATTTGGCTTCATTAGCAAATTTGACTCGTTGTCCAAAGCCAATACCTTTACTTTGCTCGGCATTTAGCTGTAATGCAGGTAATTTACTGACCGCTGTATCTGTCGGTAAAAGATGTTGATCAACTTGTGCAAGATCGCCTTGCTCTGCAAGCGCCTGCAATGCATCCCATGTCATCATCTTTTCTGTTGGATAATCCGCAACAGCAGTTCGACGTAACACTGTCACATGAGCACCACAAGCTAACACTTCACCTAAATCATCCACTAATGTACGAATGTAAGTTCCTTTCGAGCAATGCACTTCCAGGGTTAGAAAAGGTGTTTGATACTCAATAAAGTTTAGCTCAAAAATCGTGATAGGACGTGCTTCACGTTCTATTGTAATGCCTGCGCGAGCATACTCATACAACGGTTTCCCATTGTGCTTTAATGCAGAAAACATGGTCGGCACTTGCAAAATGTCACCACGGAATTGTTCAAGTGTGGTTAAAATTTGTGATGTTTCCACATTGACTGGGCGAGTTTCGACCACTTGCCCTTCTGCATCAGAGGTATCTGTACGTTCACCTAATTTTGCTGTAACCACATAACGTTTATCTGCATCTAACAAAAACTGTGAAAACTTTGTGGCTTCACCTAAACAAATAGGCAGCATACCGGTTGCTAATGGATCAAGCGCACCGGTATGCCCTGCTTTATTCGCTTGGAATACGCGTTTCACTTTTTGCATAATGTCATTCGATGACATGCCTTGTGGCTTATCTAATAAAAATACACCATCAATATCACGCCCACGCTTGCGAGGTCTCGACATTAGTCATTTTCCTCAACGTGTTTTTTTTCGTCTTCACGTACTACGTTTGTTACTAAATTAGACATACGCATCCCTTCAACTAAGGATTGATCGTAGAAGAAACGAATTTCTGGCACAATGCGTAAACGCATTGCTTTACCTACTAATGAACGAATATAAGGTGCTGCTTTTTCTAACCCTTTCATGCCTTGTGCAATCGCCACTTCATCATGATCAAACAAAAATGTGACAAACACTTTTGCATAAGCTAAATCGCTTGATACTTCCACATCTGACACGGTTACCATGCCAATACGGGGATCTTTTACTTCTCGTTGTAAAATGATGGCGATTTCTTTTTGTAATTCTTGTGCAACACGATCGCTGCGTTTAAATTCTCTTGCCATAATATTTCCCTTACTAAGTAAATGTTACCTACATTGATTAGGTTACAAATTATTTCTCTGATTTGGTTTTATTTCGGCGAAGAAAAAAACCTATCCCCACGCCAATGAGTACTGCAATAACATTCATTATGACATCCATCACTACAACAACTAGACTCCAGTCTGCACCATGTTCTTCATAGGATGACTGGGCATGATAAATGCTTGCAATCCAAAAACAAAGTTTTACAGCGATTGGGATAATTAAAAATTTCCATTTCTTCTGCCCAAACCCATAAGCAACCAAAATAGCATTGATAGCCGCCCAACCAAACATTGATTCCATTTTTAGCTCCAATGACAAAAGCGGTCAAAAATACGTTGAATTTTGACCGCTCTTTTTATCGATTAGATTGAACGTTTAATTTCAACGACTTCAAATACTTCGATTTGGTCGCCGACTTTTACGTCATTGTAGTTTTTAACGCCGATACCACATTCCATACCATTACGGACCTCAGCAACGTCATCTTTAAAGCGACGGAGAGATTCCAATTCACCTTCAAAGATTACCACATTATCACGTAATACACGGATTGGATTGTTACGTTTTACTACACCTTCGGTCACCATACAACCTGCGATTGCACCAAATTTCGGATGTTTGAACACATCACGCACTTCAGCCAAGCCGATGATTTCTTGTTTGAATTCAGGTTGTAGCATACCGCTCATTGCAGCTTTCACATCATTTAATAGTTCATAAATTATAGAGTAATAACGAAGGTCAATATTTTCTGCTTCGATAATACGGCGAGCAGAAGCGTCCGCACGTACGTTAAAGCCGACCATAATCGCATTAGAAGCTGCAGCTAAGGTTGCATCAGTTTCAGAAATACCACCTACACCTGATCCAACAACTTTCACTTTCACTTCATCAGTAGAAAGATCTTGTAACGATTGAATAATCGCTTCCACAGAACCTTGTACGTCCGCTTTCACAATGATGTTCAGTTCAGCCACATCACCTTCAGTCATATTACTAAACATATTTTCAAGTTTAGCTTTTTGCTGACGAGCAAGTTTCACTTCACGGAACTTACCTTGACGGTGTAATGCTACTTCACGTGCTTTTTTCTCATCACGCACTACGGTTGCTTCATCACCTGCTGCTGGTACGCCAGAAAGACCTAACACCTCAACAGGAATAGATGGACCGGCTTCATCGATTTCTTTACCGTTTTCATCGCGCATTGCACGAACACGGCCATATTCAAAACCACAAAGTACGATATCACCTTTACGTAATGTACCAGATTGAACAAGAATGGTTGCAACTGGACCACGACCTTTATCAAGGTAAGATTCAATCACAACACCGCTTGCCATACCGTCTTTTACAGCCGTTAATTCAAGTACTTCTGATTGAAGTAAGATAGCATCTAATAAATCATCGATACCCATACCTTTCTTCGCAGAAACAGGCACGAATTGTACATCACCACCGAATTTCTCAGAAATCACTTCGTGTTGAAGTAATTCTTGCTCTACGCGATCTGGGTTTGCTTCTGGTTTATCAATTTTGTTCACCGCAACTACTAAAGGCGCACCCGCTGCTTTCGCGTGTTGAATCGCTTCAATGGTTTGAGGCATCACTCCATCATCTGCTGCAACCACAAGTACGACGATATCCGTTGCTTTCGCACCACGTGCACGCATTGAGGTAAATGCAGCGTGTCCCGGGGTATCTAAGAAGGTAATCATTTTACCGTCGTCCATTTCTACGTGGTACGCACCAATGTGCTGAGTAATACCCCCCGCCTCACCTGCTGCAACTTTCGCTTTACGAATGTAGTCAAGCAATGAGGTTTTACCATGGTCAACGTGCCCCATAATGGTCACAACCGGTGCACGAGTTACTTTTTCAGCATTAACATCGCGATCGCCTAATACTTCTTCTTCAAGTTCATTTTCATTGCGAAGAATCACTTTGTGGCCTAATTCTTCAGCCACTAATTGCGCAGTTTCTTGGTCAAGCACTTGGTTAATGGTTACCATTTCGCCCATCTTCATCATTGCTTTGATGATTTCAGTCGCTTTGGTTGCCATTTTATTCGCTAATTCTGCAACGGTAATCGTTTCACCAATAACAACATCCTGTTTCACAACCTGAACAGGTTTTGTGAAAGCTTGCTGTAATGCAGCACCTTTCTTACCATTTTTACCTTTACCGAATTTACCGTCTTTTTGATTTTTACGGTTAGATTCGCGCTCATTTTTAGTGCCTTTCACGTCATCGCGTTCTTTTTTCGCTTTAGCCACTTTATTTTTGCCACGACCACGATTTTCTTTACGACGTTCTTCTTCGTCTTCTGCTTCTAAAGCATAACGAGAGCTTAAATTATAATCCGTGTAATCTTCTGATGAACTATCATTACTTAAAGAGTCAGACTCAGCATAACGTTTAGCGTCTTCAGCTGCTTTACGTGCTTGCTCTTCTGCTTTTTGGCGAGCAAGTTCTTCCGCTTTACGACGAAGTTCAGCTTCTTCCGCTTTACGTTTTTCTTTTTCAGGATCAACAGATTTAGGTTTATTTTCAACCGCACTTGGTGCTGGTTTCGCAGCTTTTTCTGCTTCAGCCTTAGCTTTTTCGGCTTTCGCTTTTTCAGCAGCTAAACGTGCTTTTTCTTCTGCTGCTTTCTTTTCAGCTGCTTCAGCTTCTTGCTGGGCTTTTAATTTTGCTGCTTCTTCCGCTTTTTTAGCGGCATCTGTTGGTACAGTACGTTTTTTACGTACTTCAACTTGTACCGCTTTTGCTTTACCGCCAGCAGTAGCACTGCTTACAGTTGTTTTTGTTCTGCGTTGAATACTTAGTTTTTTCGGTGCATTTGCATCCGCATTTTTTACATCTTCAGTCATTATTAAACTCCTTACTCTTCGCTAAACCAGCAAATATTACGAGCAGCCATAATAAAGTCAGCGGCTTGCTCTGCGGTTAATTCTTCAATATCAGCTAAATCATCTACACCTTGCTCCGCAAGTTCTTCAAGTGTCGTAATTTGTTTTTCAGCTAATTTAAAGGCAATGTGACGATTCATGCCTTCAAGATTTAATAAACGATCTTCGATATTCGCTTTTTTCAAGGCTTCTTCTTCTGCCGCAGCGGCTGCAGTAATCGCATCTTTTGCACGACCTTGTAACTCTTCGATAAGATCTTCATCTTCTAAACCATCAATTGCAGTCAGTTCGCTCACTGGAACATAAGCCACTTCTTCTAATGAAGTAAAACCTTCATCCACTAAGATTTGAGCAAACTCTTCATCAAGACCTAATTTATCCATGAATAAATTTAATACCTTGATATCTTCTGCTTGATGTTTTTCATTTAATTGTTCGGTAGTCATTACGTTTAATGTCCAGCCGGTTAATTGTGTCGCTAAACGTACATTCTGACCGTTACGACCAATTGCTTGTGCTAAGTTGTCAGCATTAACCGCAATATCCATTGAGTGGTTATCTTCATCCACGATAATTGAAGTCACATCAGCCGGTGCCATTGCATTGATCACATATTGTGCCGGATTATCATCCCAAAGTACGATATCCACACGTTCACCACCTAACTCATTGGTAATCGCTTGAACGCGTGCACCACGCATACCTACACATGCACCCACTGGGTCGATACGTTTATCATTTGATTTCACCGCAATTTTTGCACGAGAACCAGGATCACGTGCGGCACCACGGATTTCAAGCATTTCTTCGCCGATTTCTGGTACTTCAATACGGAATAACTCGATTAACATTTCAGGTTTTGCGCGAGTCACAAATAATTGTGCTGTTTTGCTTTCAGGATTCACTTTATAAAGCACACCACGTACACGATCGCCTGGACGGAAATTTTCACGTGGAAGCATATCTTCACGCATAATCACGGCTTCAGCTTTATTGCCTAAATCTAAAATAATGCTTTCACGATTTACTTTTTTCACCGTACCTGTAACAATTTTGCCTTCTTCAGAACGGAATTGCTCAACCACTTTTGCGCGCTCTGCTTCACGAATTTTAGTACTGATAACTTGGCGAGCAGTTTGCATTGCAATACGGTCAAATGCGATAGACTCAATTTGATCTTCAACATAATCACCAAGTTGAATATTCGCATCTTCAAATTGTGCCGCTTCTAACGTAATTTCTTTTGTTGGTACTTTAACTTCATCGACAACTAACCAACGACGGAATGTATCAAACTCACCTGTTTTGGTGTTGATTGATACACGGATATCAGTTTCATAGTCATATTTTTTCTTCGTAGAAAGCGCAATCGCACTTTCTAATGCTTCAAAAATCTTTTCACGTGGTAATAACTTCTCGTTAGATACTGCTTCAGCAGCTAACAAAATCTCTTTACTCATTTTCCTTTTTCTCCTTTAAAACTTTGCGATTACATTGGCTTTTTGAATATTGCCAAAAATAAGAATTTGTTCCTGACCATCAACAATAAGTGTCAACATGTCATTTTCAATTTTTTCCAACTTACCTTGCCATTTACGACGATCTAAAACTGGAATACGTAAATGCACGGCGATATCCTCGCCTACATAACGTTGAAATTGTTCAAGCGTAAATAATGGACGGTCGAGACCTGGTGATGACACTTCTAGGTTATATTTATCCGCAATCGGATCTTCCACGTCTAAAATCGCGCTCACTTGACGACTTACATCAGCACAATCATCAACGCCTACGCCACCTTCTTTATCAATGAATAAACGCACGGTCATAAAACGACCTGCACGTTGGCATTCAATCCCCCAAAGTTCGCAGCCTAAGTCTTCTACTGCACCTTGAAGCATCTCTTGCAATTTTTGTTCTAATGTTGCCAATTTTTGCTCCTAATCTTAAAATTCAGACATAAAAAAAGGGTTAGGTTCGTCAATGAACCTAAGCCCAGTTTCTAAATTTCTCGTACAAAAAAACCCCAAATTTGGGGTTCTTTTTACTGAACTTGTTATTGGTTGCGGGGGCCGGATTTGAACCGACGGCCTTCGGGTTATGAGCCCGACGAGCTACCAAGCTGCTCCACCCCGCGTCCGAAATATGGGGTGTATTATAGTGATCTAAATCAAAAGATCAAGCGATTTCTGCTAATTTTCTTGAAAACATAAGATTTTTTGACCGCACTTTGCTTTATCTAAAGTGATAGTTAGAATCCAAAGCCAGTGCCTAAACCTACACCAACGCCCACACCATTACTGCCGCCACCGGCGCCAACACCAACAGAACAAGCGCTTACCAAAGCACTTAATACAGCCACTAAAAATAATTTTTTCATAGATTTTCCTTTGTTAAATGTTCAAATAACCGATAAACGGCCAACAGGTCCGTTCCTGCAATAGGTTTGAACGGAAGTAAAAGATAATAAAACGACTTAAATTTTTGCACATACGCTAACACATTTGTCTAATAATTAATAGGACTATACTCTTTTAATTAGTAACAAGAGTATTTCCTTTTATTAAAGTTTTTATTGTGTCGTGAAAAGATAAGCGATACATTCTACAAAATTTTTATTCTTTTTCAATCAAGGAGAAAAATATGCATTTTTTGAAAAAATTGCTTACCGTGCTGACATTAGGTTTCTGCACGCTATCTGTACAAGCTTCCCCTTTTAGCATCAGCGAACAACAAATTAACCAGTATTTAAGTGAAAAAGGGACGATTAATGACAAACTCGGTATTCCAGGATTATTTTCTGTGGATTACGCACTGAAAGATTTAGTAACTCAAATCGGGCAAACTGAAAGCAATCGTGTTGAAATGAGTGGTTTGGTTGATACGCTTATTCGTTTATCTGGTAAAACCTATCCAGCTAAATTACATTTAACTTTTGATGCGATTCCTGAATATAACGCAGATGAAGGGGCGCTTTATTTAAAAAATCTAAGGATTTTACGCTGGTCTGGCGAACCTAATAGTGCAATGGAGCAACTCCAAGATGTTATGCCGCTATTAAGCGATGGTGTGGCAGCCTTATTAAGTCAGATGCCAGTTTACACCTTGGATGAAAGTGATATGAAACAAATGCTGATTAAGAAATTTGCCAAAGAAATTAAAGTTGAGAAAGGTCGATTAGAATTAATTGGTGGAATGTTTTAACAATAAGGGCGTATTAAACGCCCTTTTTTATAACTCAATGATAGCTCGCAAACCTTTAATTTGCCCGTTAGCTTCAATATTTTCTAATCGGAAACGATAGTGATGCAATTCTGCTATTCTTGCCACAATAGACAATCCAAGCCCACTTCCCTTTTCATTTTGTCCTGCAGGACGATAAAAACGCTGCCCTAATTTTGCTAATTCTTCTGGCGCAACACCACCGCCATTATCTTCGATAATAATCTTACGAGGCTGCAAAATCACTCGAACCTGAGTGCCTTGAGGACAATATTTAATCGCATTATCCAACAAGTTTCTCAACATTTGCGCAAGTAATAACGGCTGCCCTTGCTTAACGGCAGGATCTCCCTGATGCTCAAACTGCAATTCGATTTGGCGTTGCTGTGCACTAAAATACAAATCACCAATAAGCGAAGTGATAATTTCTGACCAATAAATCGGTTCCTGATGATTCAATTCTTTAAGATTATCTAATCGGGAAAGTGTAAGAAGCTGTTCAATTAATTGGGTTGCTCGATCGATACCTTGGGTTAAATGCGCTAAGGCCATTTCACGCGTTTGTGCATCATCGCCAGCTAACTGTGCGACTTCTGTTTGAATACGCAATGCCGCCAATGGACTACGTAATTCATGTGCTGCATCAGAAACAAAACGGCGCTCCCATTCCAACTGCTCACTGGTACGTGTGAAAAACTGATTTAAGTTTTGGACTAACGCTAGAATCTCTGTTGGCACATCATCAGTTTCTAATAACGACACATCACCTGGTCGGCGAGCTTGTACGTTTCGACTCAATCGATTAATTGGTTTTAATGCACGATAAATCACAATAAAAGCGACCAATAATAGTATTGGTAATCCAGCAAACCAAATCCCTGTTTGGCTGAAGACCATTTTATTGACCAACTCTTCGCGGTATTCCAATTCTTGTCCCACCGCAATGACAAGTTCGCCTTTACCGACAGGTTGCCAATAAATCAGCCATTCATCGTCATCATCTAAAATATGTTCTTTACTAAAACCCGTCTTATTTTGAAAAATAAATTTGTCGCCATTATCGCCATCGGTTAATAGTCTTTCGCCTTTATTAGAAAATATAGCAAAGGCTAGAGCATCATTATCGTAATGACGTTTCTGCGGTTTAAATCCACCACGTGGAAAGTTAGCATTTTCATCTAATAAGACATTTTTCAAATCAGAGGTTGCTAAACGCTCAGCAAAAAGCACTTGTTGTGCATTAAACACATCTTTAGCTTCTTTTTTGACGACCGTCCATGCAACGGCTGTGGCAATGCACCACACGCAAAGTGCGGTCACACTTAAACCGATTAAGAGACGAAAACTCAGTCGTTTATTTTTCATTAACTTGTCCTAAAGCATAGCCTACACCATGTACAGTACGAATAAATTGTTTACCTAGTTTTTGACGTAAATTATAAATATGTACGTCCAATGCACCACTACTTAATTCTTCATCCCAATTTGATAGTTTTTCTTCAATAGTCGCACGTGAAAGCACTCGTTCTTTATTCAGCATAAAAAGCTCAAGCAATTTATATTCACGCCCGGTTAATGTAATTTCATCTTCATTCAACCAAGCCTTACGTTGAGCAGGATCGAGTTTGACATTGCCATGCTCAATCTGCGGTTTAACTTGCCCATAACGACGACGAATTAATGCCTGCAATCGCACCACCACTTCAGCTAAGGCAAAGGGTTTGCAAAGATAATCATCGGCACCTTGTTGAATGCCTTTGATACGCTCATCCAATGTATCACGCGCAGTTAAGATCAACACTGGCACATCTTGATTATTTGAGCGCCATTGTTTTAATACATCCAAACCATCCAGTTTAGGCAGGGTTAAATCCAATACCACCGCATCATAAGGCGCGCCGATTAAGGCATTTAATCCACTTTGCCCATCGGTAAACCAATCTACAATAAAGCCTGATTTTGTTAAACCAATTTGCAGACCATTGCCGATCAGAGCATCGTCTTCTACTAATAAAACTCGCATAATATTGACCGCACTTTTATCTTTCTCAAAACGAAAAAATGGCGGGCTTTGCCCACCACTTCAAATTATATGAATTATTGCGCTTTTTCAACGCTAATTACTTCAAGCTCTGGTTTTTCAAAAGGTTCATTATCCAATTTACCGTAAACGAGGATTTTATCCTGAGGTCCCACATTTAAACCATTCCAAACGCGCTTTTTAATTTCCAATTTGATTTGGTCTGTGCCATCGGTGAAAACATATTCATCACCATCAATTTGTTGAGTGATGTTACCGACTAAGGTAATCATAGAATTATCTTTCGCAGATAATGCTTGTTTAACAGTAAGTTGTTGACCTTGATCACCACCTTGGAAGCCACCTTGTGCAGTGTTGCCATTAAAACCAGCAAATGCTGCTGAAGTAGATAAAGCTAAAAGGGTTGCTAAAGCAAATTTTTTCATCATGTTCTCCTAAATAAAATTAAGCATAAATTAATCATGTTTCAAAGCGAAGGATTATCCTCATTGCCGCCTTGTTGATGCTTATTAAACACAACAAATCTTAATGAAATCTTAAGCAACCTTAAGATTTTTAAAATTACCAACAAAATCGTTCATTAACTAAGTTATCTTGGCGTTCTTTTTCCCATTTCGCTTTATTTTCAGGATTAGCAAAATAGCGGTCTTGCTCAACTAAACGCGCATCAAGTTTTGCTTCTGCTTCTTTTAACGCTTGTTTTCTATCTTGATACTTGCTTGGTAATTGAGGTAAAAATACCGCCTGATACGGCTGATTTTTCGCCCAGTCAATCGCATCTTGCGCTGCTTTGTGTTGCTTATTCAAATCACAGAACGCATACGGGTTAACATGCTGTCCCACTAATTGCCCAAATGCTGTGTTATTCGATACTGTTAATTTATCTAAATCCAACACATATAACGCGGTGATTAAACGGTTTTGCCCACGATAAAACCATTTTACTGCTTCATCACGTAAACCAAAATCATAAGCACGAGCAGAAAGCGCAAACATTGTCATCGGAGAAACAAAATCCACTTTTTTCTCAATAATATTGACCGCACTTTCAAAATCTTTTTGTGTATTTTTCAGTAATAACGCATCAATATCTTTGTTCACATTAATCTGTTCAAGTCGTCCATCTCTGGCATCGTAATAAGGCTTTACATACATATCAACATGCTTAACCGGCTCTTTTGAAATCGAGCTACAAGCCGTTAATAAAAGTGCGGTTGAAACCCACGTTAATTTTAGAAAGGTTCTCATGCTCTTCCCTTATGATGAATATTAGCTCGCTATATTACAACAAAAGAGCCGTGAGTTTTACTTCTCTTTCTTCTATAATGAGCAAAATTTTGTTTTATTTTGTTTCATGAAAATCCATCTTATTCAGCGCCAAATCACCTTAGATTTCGATAACCAAACTTCCCTGCTTAACTTTTTAGAACAACATCAAATTCACCATGAATATCAATGTCGTTCAGGTTATTGTGGTTCTTGCCGCGTGAAGATCAAAAAAGGCAAGGTTTCCTACGCTGAAGAGCCCCTTGCCTTTATTCAACCCGATGAGATTTTACTCTGTTGTTGTCGGGTGGAAACGGATATTGAATTGGAACTGTAATTCATTAAAACTTAACGAACTCTGCCTGTATGTAATTTTACTATTTTTTAGGTGCTATTAAATAACTAAAAAATATAATTACAAAAAATATAAATACTGAAGGTTTAAAAGTGTCTTCAAAGATAAACCTATAGTTTATATTAGGTGCCTCTAAAACAATTCCAGTGACTATAATCGCTATAGATATACCCAAATAAATAGCTAAAAAAGCAATAAGTAAGGAGAAAATAGTCTTCATCTTTTTCCTGTCTAAATCAAAGATTCATCATACATAAAAACATAACGATCCACACATAACATGTACGGATCATTATTTAATAAGTGAATTAAAAAATCCTATCTACTCTCTATAAATTATTCAAATCTAATACATCTGTCATATCAAACAATCCGTGAGATTGTTTTTCTAACCATTTACCTGCACGCACTGCGCCATTTGCAAAGGTCATACGACTTGATGCTTTGTGGGCAATTTCAACGCGCTCACCGATATCTGCAAACCAGACACTATGTTCACCCACGACATCAGAGGCACGAATGGTAGAGAAACCAATTTCATCACGTTTGCGTTCGCCTGTAATGCCTTCACGACAAAATACGCCGTGCGTTTTTAAATCACGTCCAAGAGTTTTCGCAATGTGCTCGCCCATAGAAAGTGCCGTACCCGATGGTGCATCCACTTTATGACGGTGATGCGCTTCAATGATTTCGATATCGCAATAATCGCCCATCACTTTGGCGGCTTTTTCTAATAGTTTAAACACCAAGTTCACGCCTACGCTGAAGTTTGAGGCAAATACAATAGCGATTTTTTCTGATGCGGCTTGAATAGCGGCTTTACCCGCATCATCAAAACCTGTGGTACCAATTACCATTTTTTTGTTATGAGCGACACAAAATGCAATATGCTCAAGCGTGCCTTCCGGACGCGTGAAATCAATCAACAAATCAAAGTTGTCTTTTTCTGCATTTAAATCATCTGAGACTTTGATACCTAATGCACCAATACCTGCAAGCTCACCGGCATCTGCCCCTACCAAAGAGGAGCCTTTACGCTCAAAAGCAGCACCTAATTCTGTTCCTTCTGCATTATGTACGGCTTGAATTAATTGACGCCCCATTCTTCCGCCAGCGCCGGCGATCGCAATTTTTAATGTCATATTTTGTCCTTTTTAATCAAATTAAAGCGTGTTGAACGCCACTATAAATTAAATATATTCCGAAGAAAATAAAAATCAGCCCTGCTGCATTATCAATATAGCGACTATATTGGCTATAAAACTGTTTTGCAACAGAACGAGAGAAAAGCACCGAAATGATGTAGAAATATAAAAAGGTTTCTACGGTAATCACGGCAAGTGCGGTCAAAATTTGTGATGTTTCAGTAATATTCACTAAAACTAATGACATCACACTGCTAAAATAAATCACCACTTTAGCATTAGATAAATTGACCAATAAGCCTTTCATAATGCTCGTTAAGGTTGATTGATTTGGCACATTTGCATTCTGCTTTTCATCAAAGACCGCATTGCTTTTCACTTTTGCCATTTTTATGCCGAGATAAACTAAATACGATCCACCAAGCATCATCACAATGCCTTGAATAATTGGCATGGTGGCAAAAATAATGGCGAGTCCTAAAACGGCAGCCGTAGCCCAAATTAATACGCCAATGGTAATCCCAATCACGCCACCAATAGCTTCTCGGCGAGAACTCATGGCAGAAATTCGGCTGACATAGAAAAAATCTGGACCTGGCGAAAGTAAACCAACAAGATGAATAATCATCAAATTTAGCATGGTAAGCCTACAATGCGTAATATCACGATCACGATAACAGCATAGATTGCTGCTAAAACATCATCCACCATAATCCCAAAACCACTTTCCAGTTTTTGGTCAAAATAACGGATGGGATAAGGTTTTAAAATATCGAAGAAACGGAACAGTACAAAAGCAATGACAATCCAAGGCAAGGATAAAGTTGGAATTGCAGCTAGCACAATAAATACCCCAACAAATTCATCCCAAACAATGGAGCCGTGATCATGAACACCCATATCATCTGCGGTTTTTTGACATAGGTAACAACCAAGCGCAAAGCAAAGTGCGGTCAAAATTAAGAAAATTTTTATTCCAAGGCAAGCTAATAATGCCGAACCTAAAATCGTTCCAGCTAAACTTCCCCATGTACCCGGTGCTGGACGAATGAGTCCTGAACCGAAACCTAATGCCAGTAAATGAACTGGATTTTTTAAGCTGACTCTATCAAGTGGTGAACTATTCATTATTTATCCTTAAAATGATCGAAACCAGACGGCGCTTGATAATTGATTACACGTCCATCTTTTAAAAAAGTAATCGGATTGTTATTTTGCTGAACAATTTTTCCGATACAGGTACAAGGTGCATTCAACGATTGAGATAACTTCTCAATCTCAGATTTTTTATTTGTGGGAACCGTAAAGCAAAGCTCATAATCTTCCCCGCCACTTAATGCAAACGCTTCTGCTTTTTCTAAGCTATATGTTTTTTTGAGTGATGTGGAGAAAGGCAAGGTTGATAATTCAATCTCAGCTGAACATTGGCTTCTCGTTAAAATATGCCCTAAATCGGCAACGAGACCATCTGAAATATCAATGCATGAATGCGCTACATTCACTAAGGCTTGACCTAATTCAACGCGTGGCGTCGGGTGAAAATGGCGTTTTACTAAAAATTCAGTATCAAAATCGACCGCACTTTTACCCTGTAAGATCCAATTTAAACCCGCCGCACTATCACCTAACGTGCCCGATACATAAATTAAATCTCCAACCTTCGCGTTATGTCGGAATAAAGCCTTTCCTTTTGGTACGAAACCTTGCGCTGTAATGGTTACAGAAAGTGGGCCTTTTGTTGTATCGCCACCAATTAACGTCACATCATATTGATTTAATGTATCAAATAGACTTTGACTAAATTGGCTTAGCCAGTTTTCATCAACTTCAGGTAATGTCAGTGCAAGAGAAATCCAAGCAGGTTTAGCGCCCATAGCAGCTAAATCACTTAGATTTGTCGCGATAGCTTTATAGGCTAAATCTTGGGGATAAATAGAAGATAAAAAATGCGTGCCCTCGACCATTGTATCGGTGGTAATGGCAAGCTGATAGCCTTCTGGAATATGAGTGATCGCACAATCATCCCCAATACTGAAATCAACAAAGTGTTGATTGCCTTTTTGTATTGAGAAATATCGCCCTATAAGATCAAATTCACCCGTACTCATTTTATCTACGCACCAAAAAACAAAGGGCAGACATTTGTCTACCCTACATTTGAATAATTATTTGCGACCTAATGCAGGAGCGACTTTATCCAATACACCGTTAATGTATTTATGGCTTTCATCTGCACCAAACACTTTCGCCACTTCAATTGCCTCATTAATCGCCACTTTATACGGGACATCTGGTTCAAATTGAAGTTCGTAAACCGCTAAACGCAAAATCGCTTTTTCAATCGGATCTAATTCATCCAACGTGCGATCTAAATAATGGCTCATTGAAAAATCAACGGCTTCTACATTCGCAACAGTTTGACGGAAAAGGCGGCTAAAATAAGGTTTATCCACACCTTTTAAATCTTGATCTACAACGAAAGTAAGTTCCACTTGTTCTGGTGCATTACCAGAGAGTGCCCAAGAATATAATGCTTGAACCGCACATTCTCTCGCTCTACGACGTGGCGATACTTTTTTTACAGGTTCTTTTTTCTCTGTCATTGGAATTATGCCGCATCAATTTGTTGTAAAAGGTTCACCATTTCAAGTGCAGTTAATGCTGCTTCTGCACCTTTATTACCTGCTTTAGTACCTGCGCGCTCGATAGCTTGCTCAATGTTTTCAGTCGTTAAAACACCGAATGCCACAGGAATTTCAGCTTGCATTGCTACTTGACCTAAACCGCTGCTTGCTTCGCCAGCCACATATTCAAAGTGAGCTGTACCACCACGGATTACCGTACCTAGTGCGACGATTGCATCAAATTTTTTGCTTTCAGCTAAACGACGTGCCACTAATGGAAGTTCATACGCACCTGGTGCACGAACGATTGTGATATTCTCATCTTTCACTTGGCCGATACGTTTTAATGCATCTACCGCACCTTCTAATAAACTTTCATTAATAAAACTGTTAAAACGAGCAATCACCACTGCAATTTTAGCATTTGGCGCAGCTACCGCACCTTCTAAAACTTTCATACTTTTTCCTAATCTGAATGAACAATAAATTTGACGGTGGATTTTAGCATAAAAAGAAACCCTGTGGAAATAATCCGACAGGGTTTTCTATGAGAGGAAAAGAACTTACTTCTCGAGTTTTAACGGCTCAATTTTCCAGATATTTTTCGCATATTCAAGAATCGTACGGTCTGATGAGAAGAAGCCCATGTTCACCATATTTTGAATGGTACTTGCTATCCATGCATCACGATCTTGATATTTTTTATCTACCGCTTTTTGTGCTTCCACATAACTGCGGAAATCAGCAAAGGATTGATAATAATCGTGGTATTGCAAACCTTGAATGAGAGAGTGATAACGGTTCGGTTCTTCCGGTGAGAAATCACCACGAATGATTTGGTCAATGACTTCACGTAACTGCTCGTCATTTTGATAATAATCAAACGGACGATAACCTTCGCGACGTAATGCTTCAACCTGTTCAACCGTATTACCAAAGATAAAGATATGATCCTTACCAACGTTATCTAAAATCTCAACGTTCGCACCATCAAGTGTACCTAATGTTAACGCACCATTTAAGGCGAACTTCATGTTACTGGTACCTGATGCTTCTGTTCCTGCAAGAGAGATTTGCTCAGAAATATCTGCAGCAGGAATGATCAATTGTGCAAGACTTACGCTGTAGTTCGGGATAAATACAACTTTTAAACGACCTTTTAAGCGCTCATCGTTATTGATGACATTCGCGACATCGTTAATTAAACGAATGGTTTGTTTTGCCGCATAGTAAGCCGAAGCCGCTTTACCCGCTAAAATAAATACGCGTGGCTGCCAATCTTTTTCTGGGTGTGCCAACATTTCGTTGTAACGAGCGATAATGTGTAACACATTAAGCATTTGACGTTTGTATTCGTGAATACGTTTTACTTGAACGTCAAATAATGCGTGTGGATCTAAATCGATGTTAAGTGTTTTCTTCACATATTGTGCTAATTTCACTTTGTTATCGTATTTGATATCTGCGACAGCACGCTTAAATTCACCTTTATCTGCAAACGCTTTAAGTTTTTCAATTTGGCTTAAATCGCAACGCCATTCAGAACCGATATATTGATCAAATAAAGCCGCTAATTTAGGGTTCGCTACTGCAAGCCAACGACGTGGTGTAATACCGTTTGTCACATTGGTGAAACGTTCTGGATAGATACGAGCAAAATCAGCAAAGGTTGAAGAAACCATGAGATCTGAGTGGATTGCTGCTACACCGTTTACTTTATGAGAACCGACAACAGATAACCAGCCCATGCGAACTTTACGTTGATGTCCTTCCTCGATAAGTGATACACGACGGATAAATTCCATATCGGTGGTGACATAAGTTTTCACATACTCAAGGAAATGATCATTGATTTCAAAAATCATTTGTAAGTGACGAGGTAAGATTTTCGCCATCATTTCTACCGGCCAGGTTTCTAATGCTTCTGACATTAAAGTATGGCAAGTATAAGAGAAGATACGACGAGTCACATCCCAAGCGTTTTGCCATGAGTAACCGTGTAAATCGATTAAAATACGCATCAACTCAGGAATGGCTAATGTTGGGTGGGTATCATTTAAGTGAATCGCCACTTTATCTGCTAAATTATCTAACGTGCCATGTGTTCTTAAATGGCGACGAAGAATATCTTGTAAAGACGCTGATACTAAGAAGTATTCTTGACGTAAACGTAATTCACGACCATTCCAGGTAGAATCGTCTGGATAAAGGACACGAGAAAGGTTTTGGTTAGCTGAACGCGTTGCAACTGCAGCTAAGTGATCACCACGGTTAAACTCGGCTAAATCAAACACCTCACCACCATGAGCAGACCATAAACGCAACGTTGATGCTGAATCATTTTTATAGCCAGGAATCATTTGGTCGTATGCAAGTGCGGTCACTTTTTCAGCTGGATTCCAAATACATTTTTTGCCTTCAAAATAAATATGACCACCAAAATCAATGCTAAAACGTTTTGATGGACGCATAAATTCCCAAGGTGCACCTTTTTCTAACCAATCATCAGGGCGTTCAACCTGCTGACCATTTTCAATTTTTTGACGGAACATACCGTATTCATAACGAATACCGTAGCCCATTGCAGGAATAGCCAACGTTGCAAGGGAATCCATAAAACAAGCAGCAAGACGACCTAAACCACCATTACCTAAACCAGGATCCACTTCTTTTTCAATAATCTCTTCCAAATCAACATTTAATTCAGCCAAGGCTTTTTGTGCCACATCATAAATGCCTTCTGCAATCATCGCATTAGAAAGTGTACGGCCGATTAAGAATTCCATAGAAAGATAATAAACACGGCGAGTTTCTTCTGCACGAGATTGGCGTGCAGTCGTAATCCAACCTTCTGTCACTAAATCACGTACCGCATGAAGGGTTGCATTTAACCAGTCACGTTGACTCGCCTCTTTTGGCGAACGACCGATTAAGAAAATTAATTTATAAACAATTGCTTTTTTTACGCCTTCAACATCAATGCTAGGTCGATTATAAAGAAATGGCGAATCAAAATTGTCCATGATCATAGAAAGTAAAACCTCAATAAAAAAACCGCGCAAATTTTAAGCTTTTTTAGAAAAAAAACAACAAAAATCCCCCTTCAAAGGCGATTATTTTTGAAGGGAGAGTCAATCCATTGAATTATTGGTTTAAAATGCTTAAATAGAGTTGCTCATATTGAGCGGCGGCATTTTTCCAACTAAAGTCCTGTGCCATGGCGTTATTACGAACCATCGCCCAAACACGTTGTTTTTGCCATAATGCAAAAGCATGTTGGATAGCGTTTCGTAAATCATCAGCTTCGGCTTTTTGGAATACAAAGCCTGTTGCAGTACGCTCTTTAATGGTTTCGCTTGTACTGTTCGTGACAGTATCGGCTAATCCTCCTGTTGCGCGAACAAGCGGCAATGTGCCATATTGCAAGCCATACAATTGAGTTAATCCACAAGGTTCAAAACGGCTTGGTACTAAAATGACATCACCACCCGCAACCATTAAATGTGAAAGCGCTTCATCATAGCCAATTTTTACTGCAATATGTTCTGGGTAACGTTGTGCTAATTGGCAAATTCCCTCTTCTAAATGTTTAGCACCGGAACCGAGAATCGTTAGTTGACCACCTTGTTTAACAATTTCATCCGCTGTCGCAATCAGTAAATCTACGCCTTTTTGTTCTGTTAAGCGAGTCACCATCACAAATAAGAGTGCATCTGGCTGTTGTGGTAAATTGAAATAAGCTTGTAAATCGGCTTTATTTTTTTTCTTACTCGCGATAGATTTCAATTTATAGTGATGCTGAATATAAGGATCACAGCTTGGGTGCCAAATTTCTTGATCCACCCCATTTAAAATACCCGTCAACTTACCCGCTTCACGTAAATCTGTTAACAACCCTTGTAAGCCATACGCAAAGTCTGGTGTAGTAATTTCTTTCGCATAAGTTGGACTAACAGCTGTCACCATGTCGGAATAATAAAGTCCTGCTTTCAAATACGAAATTTGACCAAATAACTCTAGACCATCAACATGGAACATGCCTTCCGGTAAGCCAATTTCATATAGGTGACGATGTGCGAATTGTCCTTGATAAGCAAGGTTATGAATCGTAAATACTGATTTTGCTGGACGACCTTTATTGAAGAGATAAGCTGCCGCTAAACCTGCATGCCAATCATGAGCATGCACCACTTCAGCTCGCCACCAACTGTCTAAGCCTGTCGCAAGCTCAGCACCCACCCAGCCTAATAAAGCAAAACGCTTATAGTTATCGGCATAATCATTGTAATCGGTATCATGATAAGGATTCCCATCCCGCCAATAAAGATGTGGCGCATCAATCAGATAAATCCCTACTCCATTGTATTCACCATAACGCAATACAATATGACCTGCAAAATTATCAAATTCTGTCACAACATACGTATTCTCAATGCCCGCAGAAATTTTTGGATAAGCCGGCAACAAAATACGTGTATCAATACCAATTTCTTTTTGTGCAAAAGGTAACGCCCCTAAAACATCGGCAAGTCCGCCAGTTTTGAGTAAGGGATACAGCTCCGAGCAAACATGTAAAACTCTCATAATTTTCCTTTTATACTTAAAATTGTGCTGTCATTGATAACAGCACAATCTTTTTAGTTCATTAAAAATACTGTCAAAATTGACCGCACTTTAATCCAAATGTTCTTCGTTTGTGACTTCTTCACCCTGCAATTTTTTCAACATTGCTGATGTAACAAGTACAACTTTACCAGTAGAACTCACACGGAAACGTTTACTATCTAGGGCTTTATCTACACCGATTTCCATACCATCTGGAATAATACAATGGCGATCAATAATACAATCTTTCAACGTACAATTTTTACCAATGTGTACTTGCGGTAACACAACGCAGTGATCAACAGAGGAGTCTTCATCAATTTTGATTTTATCAAACAACACAGAATTACTAATAGATGCATCAGTAATCACACAGCCACCACCGATAAGTGAGTTATCCACCGGTTTGACATTGGCTTTTTTATAGAAGAATTTAGATGGATAAGCCTGTACTGGATTACCGCGGATTGGCCAGCTTTGATCGTAAATATCTAATTGTGGATTTTCTGAAACTAAATCGATGTTGGATTGCCAGAAACTATCAAGTGTACCCACATCACGCCAGTAAATCTCACCTTCAGTATTTCTGCCCATGCAAGAACGGCTGAATGGATGTGCATAAAGCACGCCTTCTTCCAAGCATTTTGGCAAGACATCTTTACCAAAGTCATGAGATGTGCAAGGTGTATTCACTTCTCTATCAAGCATTTTATAGAGATATTCAGCATCGAAGACATAGATACCCATTGACGCTAATGATGTATCCGGTTTACCAACCATTGCTGGTGGATCTTTCGGTTTTTCAACGAATGCTTTCACTTTCAGATTTTCGTTTACTGCCATCACACCAAATTCACTTGCTTCAGAACGAGGCACTTCAATACAACCCACCGTACATTTTGCACCGCTTTTCACGTGATCCATTAACATCACGCTGTAATCTTGTTTATAGATATGGTCGCCCGCAAGGATCAAAATGTATTTCGGACGATAGTGATTGCGAATAATCGCCATATTTTGATACACCGCATCCGCCGTACCACGGTACCAAGTGGAGTCATCAATTTGTTGGCGAGCCGGTAACATATCAACGAATTCACCGCGCTCTTGCGGTAAGAATGACCAACCAGTTTGTAAGTGGCGTAACAAAGAGTGAGCAGCATACTGAGTCACGACACCGATGCGATTAAGACCGGAGTTAATACAGTTGGAAAGCGCAAAGTCAATAATGCGACGATTACCGCCGAAATATAATGCAGGTTTCGCACGTTTATCTGTTAATTCATGTAAACGAGAACCACGACCACCGGCTAAAATAAGCACTAAAGTATCTTTAACCAATTCATATTTATTAAGATCACTTTTCATAACAAACTCCATAGTTTTAATCCTCCATATGTTCCAACACTTCAAATGCCACACCACTCACATCACATTGTTGAATCACTCTGTTTCCAATTTCTGCAATCTTTTTCCATCTTCCATTTGGTAAATAAAAAGATTGCGCTTCAGTTTTTGCATTAATTAAGAAAAGGTAGCGACCATCCAACATCACTTGTAAGGCTTTTCTTTCCCGATTATGCCAATCGTCTAGGGTCATCGGGCTTCCACCACAATTCAACCACGCGACATTTTCATCCGACCACCAAGCGTCCTGCTGCAAACTTTGAATTTTTTTTCGTAATGCAATGGTTTGCTTGGTAAAGTCAAATAAGGTTTGGTTAAAATCATCCCACTTTAACCACGTAATTTCGTTATCTTGGCAATAAGCATTGTTATTGCCATATTGGCTGTTGCCGAACTCATCTCCGGCAAGCAGCATAGGTACACCATTTGCCAGTAATAAAGAGCCTAATAAGCCTTTTTCTGATAAAACACGGTTATTTTCAACCGCACTTTGCCATTCATCTGCTAAATCGAGTTGAGAACCTTCAACTCCATGATTGTAACTATAGTTTTCATTCCGTCCGTCACGGCCCTCTTCACCGTTAGCTTCATTATGTTTATGGTTATAGCTCACTAAATCTCGCAACGTAAAACCATCATGGGCTGTAATAAAGTTCAAGCTGCCATGTGGTAATCGACCTTCGCGGTTAAAGATATCGCTAGATCCCGCAAAACGCTCTGCAAAAGCCCCCACTTCACCACTTTGCCATAACCAAAAACGGCACATATCATCACGAAAACGATCATTCCATTGAGAGAAATAAGCGGGAAAATATCCGACTTGATAGCCGTAATGACCAATATCCCAAGGTTCTGCGATTAATTTAATTTGTTGTAGAACGTCATCCTGTTCCATTTCTGCAAACAATTGTGCATTTGGATTGAAATCAGGTGTTTCACGACCAAGCACGGTGGCTAAATCAAAACGGAAACCATCTACATGGCATTCTGTCACCCAATAACGTAAGCAATCTAATACCCATTTTCGAGTGACATCATTGGCAAGATTGAGCATGTTGCCGCAGCCTGTCCAGTTGGTGTAGTCACCATGCTCGTTTTGCCAGTAATAGGTTTTATCATCAATACCGCGCTGACAAAATGTTGGGAATGTTTTTTCAGATTCTGCCGTATGGTTAAATACGACATCCAAAATCACTTCAATGCCCGCTTGATGCAAGACTTTTACCATGCTCTTAAACTCATTCAAAGGCTGTTTTTGATCAGCTGCGTAACTCGGTTCTAAAGCAAACATGGCTAGTGGATTGTAGCCCCAATAATTACGTAATCCTTTTTCTTGCAAATGCGGTTCATCAATGAAGAAATTGACTGGAAGCAATTCAAGGCTGGTAATACCCAATGATTTAAAATAAGCAATATTTTCAGGGTGTGCTAAAGCCGCATAAGTCCCCCGAATATTTTCTGGAATACGTGAGTTTAATTGGCTAAATCCTTTAACATTCAGTTCATACACAATGGTTTGAGCCCAAGGAATAGACGGCTTACAATCCCCTGACCAATCAAAACGCTCATCCACAACACGACCTTTAGGCGCAACTGATGCATTATCTCGTTCATCATTTAACAAGAAAATTGAGCGAGCTTCTGGTGAACTTAAATCTGGTTTATGAGTGACCGCTTTCGCATAAGGATCAAGCATTAACTTTTGCGGATTGGCTAAAGTGCGGTCATTTTTGCCTGTGATTCTGAAAGCATACTCATCATTCAGCTCAACACCTTCAATTGCCACATGCCAAATATCATCGGTTCTGCTCATGGCAAAACGGCTTTCTTTGCCATCACGGAACAAGCAAAGTTCAATGGCATCCGCCGCACTAGAAAACAGCGCAAAATTTGAAATTTTTAGGCCGTTTTCCAGCGTTTGCGAATACCCCATTGGGGAAGGTTTGCCATTGTTATAAATACTAAACATCGTGTTCTTCGCTATTGTTATGCTTTATATTTTAAATAGATCGTTGCTAATGGCGGAATTGTCACGCTAATCGAATTGTCACGCCCGTGACTTGCGATCGCTTCGCTTTCTACCAAGCCAAAATTACCTACGTTTGAACCTTGATAATACATTGAGTCAGTATTCAAAATTTCTTCGTATTCACCCGCTGCATTCACACCGATACGGTAACCTTCACGTGGCACAGGTGTGAAGTTACTAATCACGATAATGCGTTCGCCATTACTACTTTTACGTTCAAAAGCAAAGACTGAATTTTCAGCGTCATCTACGACTAACCAATTAAATCCTTCAGGTTCGCCGTCTAACTCAAAGAGCGGTGCATTGTTTTGATAAACGCCGTTCAAATCTTTAACTAATTGCAATACGCCTTTATGCCATGGACCACCATGATTTTCGTCAAGTAAGAACCAATCCAAACTTTCTTCATAATTCCATTCACGACCTTGAGCAAATTCATTACCCATGAATAACAATTTCTTGCCTGGATAGCCCCACATATAACCGTAGTAAGCACGCAAGTTAGCAAATTTTTGCCATGCATCGCCCGGCATTTTGCCGAGTAACGAGCATTTGCCGTGTACCACTTCATCGTGAGAAAGTGGTAATACAAAGTTTTCACTGTATTGATAAATCATCCCAAAGGTCATTTTGTCATGATGATAACGACGATAAACTGGATCAAGTTGCATATAACTTAGGGTGTCGTTCATCCAACCCATGTTCCATTTGAAATTAAATCCAAGCCCGCCATTTTCTGTCGGATGGGTTACGCCACCGAAAGAAGTGGATTCTTCCGCAATAGAAATAGCACCTGTCATTTCTGAATGGATTTTCCAGTTGGTATGTTTTAAGAACTCAATAGCTTCTAAGTTTTCACGACCGCCATATTGATTCGGGATCCATTCCCCTTCAGCACGGCTGTAATCGCGATAAATCATTGACGCTACCGCATCCACACGAATACCATCCACACCAAAGCGTTCTAACCAATACAGTGCATTACTAGATAAGAAGTTTTTCACTTCATTACGGCCATAGTTATAAATCAAGGTATTCCAGTCTTGGTGATAGCCTTCACGAGGGTCAGCGTGCTCATATAAGGCTGTACCATCAAATGCCACTAAACCATGTGTATCACTTGGGAAATGCCCCGGCACCCAGTCTAAAATCACATTAATGCCCGCTTTGTGTGCTTTTTCGACTAAGCGTTTAAAGCCTTCAGGTGTACCGAAACGGCTAGTTGGAGAGTACAAACCGATCGGTTGATAGCCCCAAGAGCCATCAAATGGGAATTCGGAAATCGGTAAAAACTCAATATGGGTAAAGCCCATGTGTTTTACATAAGGAATAAGCTCATCGGCAATTTGGTCGTAATCAAGCCAGAAATTATTTTCTAAATTACGGCGCCATGAGCCCAAATGTACTTCGTAGATAGAAATAGGTTGGTTACGTTGGTTCGCCTTACGACGCTCCTCTGTCATTTCTACCACATCTGGCAACATGCTGATTTCTGACGCAGTATCCGGACGTAATTCAGAGCTAAATGCATAAGGGTCGGCTTTTAAACGGAGATTACCGTGGCAATCAATTAATTCAAATTTATAGCGTTGACCAAGGCTAGCTTTTGGTAAGAATAATTCCCACACACCACTTGCTGGATGGAAACGCATTGGATGACGGCGACCATCCCAATAGTTGAAATCACCCACCAATGAAACGCGTTTAGCATTCGGAGCCCATACACGGAAATTCACACCTGGCACACCATCACATTCGGTAAAGTGTGCACCTAATACTTCATACGGACGTAATAACGAACCTTCAGCCAACAGCCATTGGTCTAAATCATTAATCATCGGATGGAAACGGTATGGATCTTCAATAAGATGCACATCCGATCCCCAATACACTTTAAATTGATAAGCAAAAAAGTGGTTCACATTTGGCACAATAGCGGAGAAAAAGCCTCGCTCATCCACTCTTTCTAAAGCAACCACCATGGATTGAGTTTCTTTATCAATCACTTCGACTTTATCTGCATCAGGTAATAAAGCGCGGATCTCAATACCATTGTGGGTTTCATGCATGCCTAATACTGCAAAAGGATCAGCCTGTTTGCCATCAAAAAATGAATTGATTACTGATTGGGCGACTAATTTCGTCATTACATACTCCTTTATGCTTTGCGAGCTTGATTAATTTGAGCAAAAAATGTCTTTAAGTTTTCGTCATTAAAAATCAGCTCTAAGGATTGTCCGAGTTTCTTCTGCCAGTTTGGATATTCTGTTGAAGTCCCTGGCAGATTGAATGAAATTTCTTGTCCGATTAAGTTCTCTAATTGAACACCAATTAAAGCGCTTTGACTGTTGGCCAAATAGCGATGAATTTGGCGGTTAAGATTATCGTGCATCGCCATACTTAAAGCGTCACCGTGATAATCTGGTGGTAAATAGCCGTCACGATGCAAGCTATCAATCATGGCTTGTTTATCAATGACCCGCTGATCATATTTTTCTTTTAGTACATCGCCTTTTAAAATATTGAGTTCATCAAACAACGCTAAATCACGACAATGCCAGAAACTTTGCAAGGAAGGCACATCATGTGTACCAATCGTCGCATAAGCATGACGTGGGAATTCATTCGCATGTGGATATTGGCGATTACGTTGAGCAAAATACAACACAAAATACGAGAAAATTCGAAACTCGTTTAATTTCCACCGCACTTCATCTGGCACTGTACCTAAATCTTCACCGATGATTAAACATTGATTGCGTTGGCTTTCGATGGCTAGAATTGCCATCAACTCATCAAACGGATAATGCACATAAAGGCCATCTGCCGCTGTTTTGCCTTCTGGAATTAACCATAAACGGAATAAGCCCATTACGTGATCAATACGTAAAATACCAAAATGCTGCATATTCGCACGAAGCATCGTAATCACTGCGGCAAAGCCTGTGGCTTTTAATTGGCTTGGATTGTAAGGTGGTAAATTCCAGTTTTGACCGACTGGACCAAGCGGATCTGGTGGTGCACCCACCGAGGCTTTCACGCAATAAAGCTCAGGTTGCGACCATACATCCACACTACCGCGTGAGCTATTTACCGCTAAATCACCATAGATACCTAAACGCATACCTACTTTTTGGCAAAGATGTTTTAGGTCATTCAATTGTTGTTCAGTTAGCCATTGCAACCAAGCGAAAAAGTCAATTTCCGATTTATATTGTTTAATTAATGCTTTGCGTTTTACAGCAGTGAGATGTTGCCATTCTTCACGCCAACCCAACCAACCAATAGTGTTTTCTTCAGCTTGTTGATCAGCATGTTCAATTTTGTCTAAAACATTAAATAAGCCTTGTAAAAACAATGCCTCGCCTTGCTCTTTTTGATAAGCCGCAAACGCTTCACGACGTTTGATAATTGCGGCAGATTTACTGCGTTGACTAAAGGCAAAGAGTTGTTCAAGTGCGCTTAGTTTTAATTCAGTTACTGCACTGTAGTTGACGGTATCTTGATCGCGCAAAGATTGAATTAAGTTAGCGATATCCTCAGAGTTAACCCAATTTTGTACTGATTTTGCCAATTTAAATTCTGGCAATGCCGTTACATCAAGATAAATAAAGTTCAACCAACGACGAGAGGAAGAGCTATAAGGGCTCGCCCATTCTGGTACGGATGGATAAAGTAAATGTAACGGGTTAATTCCGACAAAATCCGCGCCATGTTCGGCACTTTTCTCAATCAAATACGCTAAATCTGAAAAGTCACCAATACCCCAGTTATGTTTTGAACGTAGGCTATAAAGCTGAACATTCACACCCCAGGCTTTTTGTTGTTCTAATAAAGGCGGTTGATACGCTGTTCTTGGTGAAACCAAAATTTGAACCGAGAAAGTTTGTTGGGCGATAAAAATCACCAAACGATAATAGCCAAAAGGCAAAGCAGGCAACGAAAGTGCGGTTGAATATGGAATTGTTTTTTCAAACTGAATTTGGTTTTGCTCGTCGAGCAATTGATAACGCAAAGAAGCATCAGGAGGAGAAGAAAACGCGGTTAAATCATACTGAATCGGTTCGTTTTCAAAGGCACATATTACATCTTGGAACAGTTGATTTTGACCAGTATTCGGCGGAAATTGCAACTGCTCGATAAAATAATCAATAGAACTGGGCGATGCATAAATTAAATGCCCGTCAATATCATAATGGGAAAGTGAAATGCCAAGTTTTTCAGCGGATTGTTTAATGGATGAGGTCATTTGCATACACCTGATAATATATCTACATAATACTTATTAAGTATTATAGGTAAGCACAGTTGAAATACAATTGCCAATCTAGCAAATTGTGACCTAAATCAAAAAACGAAGTTTGAAGAGAATAAAAAAGCACCTAAATCAGAATTATTCGGTTTCAATGACAAATTCAAACCAATCAATGACGTCTTCTTCGTGTATGCCATCTTGAATTAAAATGCCTGCTTTTTTCACAGAATTAGGATCGCCGCTAACTAATGGATGCCATTCGGGCAAAGGTTTCTCCTCATACAATAAACGATATGCACAGGTATTCGGCAGCCAACCAAAATCAGGCAAATTCTTTTTGGTTAATTTCGTACAATCACTTTCGATTTTAAAACGTTCAGGATAATTACGACACTTCCCTGTTTCCACATCTAATAGATTGCAAGCAATGCGCGTGTAATAGAGCTTTTCACGCTTGCCCCGCCCTTGGATATATTTTCGATAACAGCATTTTCCGCAGCCATCACATAAGGCTTCCCATTCGGATTCTGTCATTTCAAGGAGCGATTTTTTTTGCCAAAAATGAGATTCAAATTGCATAGTGAAACCAATAAAAAAGCGCGGTCAAAATTTACGTGATTTTTGACCGCACTTTGTTGTTTAGAATTAGAAGCCTTCTTTTAAGCTTACGGTTAAGTTAAACACTAAGTGCTCTGGGCGGCTATCTTTGTTATCCGCACAGAAATAACCTTCGCGTTCAAATTGGTAACCTTTTTCTGGTTCCGCATTTGCGAGGCTTTGTTCTACAAAACCGTGTTTTACCACTAAAGAGGTTGGATTTAACACGCTTTCGATTTCTTCCGCTGCACCTGGGTTTGGTACGGTGAAGAGACGTTCATATAAACGGAACTCCGCTGGGTGATTATGTACTGCAGATACCCAGTGAATTACCCCTTTTACTTTGCGTCCATCTGCTGGATTCTTACCTAATGTTTCTGGATCGTAAGTACAGAAGATTGTAGTGATTTCTCCATTTGCATCTTTTTCGACACGTTCAGCTTTAATCACGTAAGCGTTACGTAAACGCACTTCTTTACCTAACACTAAACGTTTATATTGTTTGTTTGCTTCTTCACGGAAGTCTGCGCGATCAATATAAAGCTCTTTCGTAAACGGTAATTGACGCTCACCTAATTCAGGACGATTCGGGTGATTTGGGGCCGTTAAGGTTTCTTCGCCTTCAAAGTTTTCAATCACAACACGAACAGGATCAATCACCGCCATTGCGCGTGGTGCGTTTTCGTTTAAATCTTCACGAATGCAGGCTTCAAGTGCAGAATACTCTACGACGTTATCTTGTTTAGTTACACCAATACGACGGCAGAATTCACGTAATGAAGCCGGTGTATAACCACGACGACGTAAACCTGAAATCGTCGGCATACGCGGATCGTTCCAACCATCCACAATACCTTCATTCACTAATTTTAATAATTTACGTTTAGATGTTAACGTGCCTTCTAAATTCAAACGTGAAAATTCATATTGATGCGGTAATGGACGTTCAATACTAATATTGTCCAACACCCAGTCATATAAACGACGGTTATCTTGGAACTCTAATGTACATAAAGAGTGTGTAATACGCTCAATCGCATCAGAGATACAGTGAGTAAAATCGTACATTGGGTAAATGCACCATTTGTCACCGGTTTGGTGATGGCTCGCAAATTTAATACGATAAAGCACAGGGTCACGCATGACCATAAATGGTGAAGCCATGTCGATTTTTGCACGAAGACTTAATGTACCTTCAGCAAATTCGCCATTTTTCATTCTCTCGAATAACGCTAAGTTTTCTTCTACGCTGCGATCACGATATGGACTGTTTTTGCCCGGCTCGGTTAATGTACCACGATACTCACGCATTTCATCTGGAGAAAGTTCATCCACATACGCTAAACCTTTTTCGATTAACTCAATGGCATAGCCATAAAGTGCATCGAAGTAATCAGACGCATAACGCGGTTCGCCTTCCCATTTAAAGCCTAACCATTCCACATCGGCTTTAATGGAATCCACATATTCCACATCTTCTTTCACTGGGTTGGTATCATCAAAACGTAGGTTACATAAACCATTATATTCTTTTGCTAAACCGAAGTTTAAGCAAATCGATTTTGCGTGACCGATATGCAAATAGCCGTTCGGCTCAGGTGGAAAACGAGTATGAACGCTTTTGTGTTTACCTGAAGCTAAATCTTCATCAATAATTTGAGTAATGAAATTGTGTGTGCGGGTATTTTCCGCATTTTCTAGAGTGTGTTCTGTATTGCTCATAAATTTCTCAATAAATTGAAAATAATTACCCCATTCTATACGAAAAGTCTGACGTTGTGAATTTGATCCCAAAACTAACCGCACTTTCATTAAATTAAGACTGAATTTTTGAGGATTTTTAAGTCTAATTTGAAGATTTTTCGTGCAAACTGAAAAGTTTACCTTTAAAATACACTTTTACTGAACAAACGTTCATTTTTTTTATTTAGGATGACAAAGTCTTTATGAAAAAACGCTTTTTTATTTTACTCGGATTACTCGTCGCTGCTGGTGCGGCTTATTATTTTTTCTCTAGCAATAGCAAGCAAGAAACCACTTATCTTACTGAATCGGTTACACGTGGTAATGTTGAAAAAACAGTTATCGCTTCTGGTTCAGTTGAAAGCGTGAATGAAGTCGATGTCGGCGCCCAAGCTTCGGGTAAAATCACCAAACTCTATGTCAAGTTAGGGCAAGAAATCAAAAAAGGTGAAATGATCGCTGATATTGATTCCACAACCCAAATTAATACCTTAAATACCAAAAAGGCGGCATTGGTTAGCTATCAAGCACAATTAAAAGCGAAGAAAACCGCTTACGATGTTGCCCTTTCAAGCTATAACCGCTTATCAAAACTTTATACGCAAAAAGCGACATCTTTAGATAGTGTAAATACGGCTAAAAGCACGCTTGATAATGCGAAAGCTGAAATGGAAGCCATTGAAGCCAATATCAAACAAGCTGAAATTGAAGTGAATACCGCTGAAACCAATGTGGGCTACACCAAAATCACTGCACCAATGGATGGCACAGTTATTTCAGTTCCCGTTTCTGAAGGTCAAACCGTTAATGCCAACCAAACGACGCCAACAATTGTGACCATTGCTGATTTAAGTAAAATGAAAATTAAGCCTGAGATTTCGGAAGGTGACATTACCAAAGTCAAAGCAGGTCAAGAAGTCAGCTTTACTATTTTATCAGATAGCCAAACCGTATATCACTCCGTCATTGATTCTGTTGATCCAGCCAATACCACGACAAGTGATAGCTCTTCAACATCATCTTTAAGTAGCTCAAGCAGCTCCACAACCAGTGCGATCTACTATTACGCTAATGTTTTAATTGATAACCCTGATCGTACTTTACGCATCGGGATGACGACAGAAAACAACATCAAAATTGCCAACGCCAAGGATGTGTTATTGGTTTCCAATATGGCTATTCAAAAACGTGATGGCAAAAGCTTTGTGAATGTATTGAATGATAAAAATCAATCTGAACCGCGTGAAGTTGAAATCGGCGTTCAAAATGATTTCAAAACTGAAATCAAATCGGGTTTAAACGAAGGTGAAAAAGTCATTGTGTCGCAAGTTGCGAATGGTGAACAAGTTGGCTCTATGCCTCGTGGTCCAAGAATGTTCTAAAAGTGCGGTAGAAATTTAATGAATATTATTGAAATTACGGATCTCAACCGTTACTTCGGTGAAGGCGAAAATCGTGTTCATATTTTAAAGAATGTCGCTTTAAATATAGAAAAAGGCGATTTCGTCGCGATTATTGGGCAATCGGGTTCCGGTAAATCGACCTTGATGAATATCATCGGATGCTTGGATACGGCAACCAGTGGTTCTTACAAAATCAATGGGAAAGAAACCATTGAATTAAGCAAAGATCAACTTTCAGATTTACGTAGCCAAAAATTCGGCTTTATTTTCCAACGCTATAACTTATTGTCGAGCTTGACCGCAGCAGAAAACGTCGCCTTGCCTGCAATTTATGCGGGGATGTCGCAAGAAAAACGTCTTTCTCGTGCAAAACAACTTTTAGAAAAATTGGGCTTAGGCGATAAATGGCAAAATAAACCAAGCCAGCTTTCTGGTGGTCAGCAACAACGTGTGAGTATTGCGCGTGCGTTGATGAATGGCGGTGAAATTATTTTAGCCGATGAACCCACTGGTGCATTGGATTCACAAAGCGGTCAAAATGTGATGGAAATTCTGCGTCAATTACACGCAGAAGGCCACACTATTATTATGGTAACCCACGACCGAGAAATTGCCGCCAGTGCGAATCGCGTGATTGAAATTAAAGATGGCGAAATCATTGGTGATACGCAAAAAGAAGCGGTAAAAAGTGCGGTCGAAAATCCAACCAAATCTAAACCGCACTTTGGGTTCAGCAAAGATCAATTTGTTGAAGCCTTTCGTATGTCTGTGAGTGCGATTATTGCCCACAAAATGCGTTCTCTTTTAACTATGCTCGGGATTATTATCGGGATTACGTCTGTGGTTTCCGTCGTGGCATTGGGAAATGGTTCACAGCAAAAAATCTTGGAAAATATTCGAGGAATTGGGACGAGCACCATAACGATTTTTAATGGTACAGGCTTTGGCGATCGTCGTGCTGAACAAATGCAAAATCTCACGATTAATGATGCTACTGCATTAAATCAACAAAGTTATGTGCAAAGTGTGACACCAAATAGTTCATCAAGTGGCACATTAATTTATGGTAACCAAACTTTCTCCTCGACCAGTTTAAAAGGTGTAGGCGAACAATATTTTGATGTAGATGGATTAAAACTAAAATCAGGCAATTTATTTTCTGCTCAAGATGTTGCTGATAACAATCAAGTAGCCTTAATCGATGAAAGTGCGAAAAAGTCGATTTTCCCTGATGAAAATCCTATCGGCAAAATCGTGATGTTTAATAAACGTCCACTACGTATTATTGGCGTGGTATCTGATAAACAAATGGGCGGGGCAAGCAGTTCACTTAATCTCTATGCCCCTTACACTACCGTGATGAATCGTATTTCGGGCAGCAAAAAAATTGGTTCGATTACCGTAAAAGTAGATGATTCCGTGAATACGACTGTCGCTGAAAAAGGAATTACTGAATTGCTCACTATGCGTCATGGTAAAAAAGATTTCTTCATCATGAATAGCGATACCATTAAACAAACTATTGAAAGCACAACCGGCACGATGAAATTGCTCATTTCCTCTATCGCCTTTATTTCATTAATCGTTGGTGGTATTGGTGTAATGAATATTATGTTGGTTTCTGTGACAGAGCGAACTAAAGAGATTGGTGTGCGCATGGCTATTGGCGCGAGACAATTTAACATTCTGCAACAATTTTTAATTGAAGCCGTGTTGATTTGTTTAATTGGCGGCGTGACGGGCATTCTGCTTTCGGGCTTAATCGGTCTGCTATTTAACGTATTTATGACGGACTTTACGATGGCATTCTCAACTGGCTCAATTGTTGCAGCGGTGGTCTTCTCTACCCTGATTGGTGTGATCTTCGGTTATATGCCGGCAAAACGTGCAGCACAATTAGATCCAATTACCGCCCTTGCGAGAGAATAAAGAAATTTTGTAAAACTCAAAAGAGCGGTTAAAATTCTCACTAATTTTTGACCGCACTTTAATTAAAAAGAAAGGAAAAAATCCATGTTAAAAATGAAAAAATTAACCTTAGCAATCGCGATGGCAACTGCTCTAGCGGGTTGTGCTAACATCGGCGATTCTTATAAAGCGAGCCAGCAGGATTACCAAAATTATGCGGAAATCACCAAACAATTTAATGTAAAAGAAAACTGGTGGGCACTTTACAATGATTCACAATTAAATCGTGTAGTAGAACAAGCATTAGTTAATAACAAAGATTTAGCCAAAGCGTCTGTCGCCGTAAACCGCGCTCTATATAATGCAAACCTTGCAGGTGCGAATTTAATTCCTGCATTTAGTGGTTCAACCCAATCTTCTGCAAGTAAAAATGTAAAAACAGGTGGCAGCTCAACCATCAGTCATAAAGGTGCATTAAATGTGAGTTATACGTTAGATCTATGGCAACGTTTAGCGGATACCGCTGATGCCGCCGAATGGTCACACAAAGCAACGGCTGAAGATTTAGAAGCAACGAAACTGTCACTCATCAACTCTGTTGTGACAACCTATTATCAAATTGCCTACTTGAATGACGCGATCAGCACCACGCAAGAAAGCATTAAATACTACAACGATATTAGCAGCATTATGCAACGCCGTTTATCACAAGGTGTTGCGGACAGCGCAAGTGTAGATCAAGCACAACAAGCGGTATTGAATGCACGTAACAACTTGATCAACTATCAAACACAACGTAAAACTGCAGAACAAACTTTACGTAACTTACTGAACTTAAAACCAGAAGAAGCATTAAATATCAACTTCCCACACATTCTTAATGTGAAAAATGTGGGCGTAAATTTAAACGTTCCAGTTTCTGTGATTGCGAATCGTCCTGATGTGAAAGGCTATCAATATCGCTTAAGCAATGCATTCAAAAATGCAAAAGCAACTGAAAAAGGTTGGTTCCCTGAAGTCACTTTAGGCGGTAGCTTAACATCAAGTGGCACCAAAGTCGGTAATGCATTGCACAATCCAGTTGGTACAGGTTTAATCGGCATTAGCCTACCATTCCTCAACTGGAATACGGTAAAATGGAACGTGAAAATCTCTGAGGCAGATTATGAAACCGCACGTTTAAACTATGAGCAAAGTATTACTAAAGCCTTGAATGATGTAGATACCAACTACTTCGCCTATACACAAGCACAAAGTGCCTTTGCTAACTTGCAAAAAACACACAGCTATAACCAACGTATCACCAAATACTATCGTGATCGTTACAATGCGGGTGTATCTGAATTACGTGAATGGCTCGCCGCGGCAAATACAGAGAAAAGCTCTCAACTTTCTATCTTGAATGCGAAATACAACATTATTCAAGCAGAAAATGCCGTATATAGCTCAATGGCAGGTTATTACTCTCGTTAAAATTATGATTAAGGAAGTTTCGGCTTCCTTAATTTTTTTTATGGATATGCAAAATGAAAAAACAGCTGACTTTTTATTTCATTCGCCATGGTAAAACCGTTTGGAATACGGAGGGTTTAATGCAAGGTCATGGCGATTCCCCTTTAACCGAAGAAGGCATTAATGGTGCGAAAAAAACAGGTATGGCACTTAATCATATTCCTTTCATTGCCGCTTATTCTAGCGTATTAAACCGTACTATCGCAACTGCCTCTCATATTATTGGTGAACGTGATATTCCCCTTTTCCATCACCAAGGTTTAAACGAACAGTATTTTGGTTCTTGGGAAGGTAAAGTTGTTGATACGTTAAGAGAACACCCTGAATTTAAACAGCTAATTAAAGATCCCGCCAATTACAAAGCTCAAGTAAATGGCGGAGAAACATTCGAACAATTAGGCAAACGTGCCATGAAAGCATTACAGGATATTATTAAGATCCACGATCAAGGTAATATTCTTATTGTGTCGCATGGCCATACCTTGCGTTTATTACTTGCCTTGTTAAACGGCGCAACGTGGCAAAATCACCGCGATGAAGATAAATCGGTATCGCTCATTAATACCTCAATTAGTGTTGTACATTATGACGATGAGAACGGTTTTCGCGTTGAGAAAATAAATGATGCGGATCATTTAAAATAAGCAAATTTAGCCAAAAAATAACCGCACTTTGGATGACCTAAAGTGCGGTTAATTTTTATGATGTTTTTGTGATTATTTCACTTCGCGGAATAAAATCTCGCTTGGAATCACAGAACCTTGCCAGTAAAGCTCAGTTGATACTTTCTCCGCTAAATCTAAGAAAGATTTCGCAATTTCACTGTCTGGTGCAGCAACCACTGTTGGTTTACCCGCATCCAAATCTTGACGAACTTGGATATTCAACGGTAACTGACCTAATACTTTCACATTGTATTTTTGTGCCATTTTTTCTGCACCACCAGTGCCAAAAATTGCTTCGTGGTGTCCACAGTTGCTACAAATATGCATAGACATATTTTCCACAATACCTAACACTGGCACAGATACACGTTCAAACATCGATACACCTTTCACCGCATCTAATAACGCGATGTCTTGTGGTGTTGTGACCACTACCGCACCCGTTACAGGGATTTGTTGTGAAAGGGTTAATTGGATATCACCTGTACCCGGTGGCATATCGATCACTAAATAATCTAAGCTATCCCATAAGGTTTCATTCAAAAGCTGACTTAATGCACTACTTGCCATTGGACCACGCCAAATGGTTGCATTATCTTCATCCATTAAGAAACCGATCGAGTTTGCAGATAAACCATGTGCTTTAATCGGGGTGATATGTTGGTTATCTGGTGAAGTTGGGCGTTGGTGTGGGGCGCCTAACATATGCGGAACAGATGGACCATAAATATCCGCATCTAAAATACCCACACGAGCACCTTGAGCTTGTAAAGCAAGGGCAAGGTTCACCGAAACAGAGGATTTACCCACCCCACCTTTACCTGAAGTCACCGCAATGATGTTCTTCACGCCTTTTACAGCGGGTTGATTATTCGCACGTTTTAAAGTAGCGATTTGATAATTCACCACCCATTTGATTTCTTTGCTATCTGTTGCTTTCAATAACGCATCAGAAAGTTGCTGTTTCACTTGCTCCACGCCAGTGTTCCATGCAAAAGGCAATTGTAATTCAATACGTAATACGTCACCGCCTTTTTCTACTTTCTTCAAAGTATTTAATGCGATTAAGTCTTTTTGCAAACTTGGATGTTGAAATTGTTGGAAAACTTGCAGAACTTGAGATTGTTGTTCTGCCGTTAAATTTTCAGAAAAAGCAGTTGCCATAATATTCCTTTAATAGTAGTAGGTAGTAGAGTAAATTTGTCAGGGATATTTTACCCTTTTTACACCTCAAATGTTAAGCTAAAAGTATAACTAAACTAGAAAAAATCGCACTAATCGGGTAACATACTCGCAATTTTTGCAAAAAGAATAAGAGAAAGATAATGACAACTCAACCTCGTAAAATTTTAGTCACTTGTGCATTACCTTATGCAAATGGCGCCATTCATTTAGGCCACATGTTAGAACATATTCAAGCGGATATTTGGGTACGTTTCCAACGTATGCGTGGCAATAAAATTCATTTTGTTTGTGCAGATGATGCGCACGGTACCCCAATTATGCTTAATGCCGATAAATTAGGCATTACACCAGAAGAATTAATCGCAAAAGCAAAAGCTGATCACGTACGTGATTTTGCAGGCTTTAATATCAGTTTCGATAACTATCACTCTACTCACAGTGAAGAAAATAAACAAATCACGGCCGATATTTACAATAAATTAAAAGCGAAAGGTTTCATTAAAACGAAAGTCATTTCCCAGTTATTCGATCCTGAAAAAAATATGTTCTTGCCAGATCGCTTCGTCAAAGGGACTTGCCCAAAATGTAAAGCAGAAGATCAATATGGCGATAACTGTGAAGTTTGTGCCTCTACTTATAGCCCAATGGATTTAATTAATCCACGTTCTGCAGTGTCAGGAGCAACACCAATCGTCAAAGAATCTGAACACTTTTTCTTTGATTTACCTGCTTTTGAAGGCATGTTAAAAGAATGGACGCGCTCTGGCTCACTTCAACCTGAAATTGCAAATAAAATGCAAGAATGGTTTGAAAGTGGCTTACAACAGTGGGATATCTCTCGTGATGCACCTTATTTTGGTTTTGAAATTCCAGGTGCAAAAGATAAATTCTTCTATGTTTGGTTAGATGCGCCAATTGGCTACATAGCTTCTTTTAAAAATCTCTGCGATCGTGAAGGCATTGATTTTAATGAATTCTGGGGAGAAAACAGCGACGCTGAACTTTATCACTTTATTGGTAAAGATATCGTGTATTTCCACAGCCTGTTCTGGCCAGCGATGTTAGAAGGGAGCGAATACCGCAAACCAACCAATGTCTTTGCTCACGGTTATGTCACCGTAGATGGTGCCAAAATGTCAAAATCACGCGGTACATTTATCCAAGCCAGCACCTATTTAAATCACATTGATCCGGAATGTTTACGTTATTACTACGCAGCAAAATTAAACGATCGTATCGAAGATCTTGATTTTAACTTGGAAGATTTCGTTCAACGTGTCAATACGGATATCGTTAATAAATTAGTGAACTTGGCTTCTCGTAACGCAGGTTTTATCGCAAAACGTTTCGAGAGCAAACTAGCAGATAAATTAGAAGACGAAGCACTTTTTGCTGAATTTACGGCACAAGCTGAACAAATCGCTGCTTATTATGAAAGCCGTGAATACAACAAAGCCATTCGTGAAATCATGGCATTAACCGATAAAGCCAATAAATATATTGATGAAAAAGCGCCTTGGGTAATTGCAAAAGAAGAAGGCAAAGAGGCCGAATTACAAGCGGTTTGCTCAATGGGCATCGAGCTTTTCCGTGTATTAATGTCTTACTTAAAACCGGTTCTTCCAAAACTGGCTGAACGTGCAGAAGCGTTCTTACAAACAGAACTTACTTGGGATAATATTGCTCAGCCATTATTAGGTCATCAATTAACCCCATTTAAAGCGCTTTTCTCTCGTTTAGAGAAAAAACAAATTGATGCTGTTGTAGAAGAAACTAAAGCACTTTTCGCTGAAGCAAACAAAGCGACAGAAAAAACAGCGGCAAAAGCGACCGCTCTTTCAAATGTCGAACCTATTGCTGACACCATTACCATTGACGATTTTGCTAAAATCGATATGCGTGTGGCAAAAGTGCTGAAATGCGAAGCAGTACCAGAATCTAACAAGCTCTTACGTTTTGAATTAGATTTAGGTGACCATACTCGCCAAGTGTTCTCAGGCATCAAAGCGGCTTACAACAAACCTGAAGAATTAGAAGGTCGTTTTGTTATTGTGGTTGCAAACCTTGCACCGCGTAAAATGAAATTCGGCGTATCGGAAGGGATGATTCTTTCTGCTGGTACTGGCGGAAGTGATTTATTCTTACTTTCAGCTGATAGCGGTGTCACTGCCGGTATGCAAGTAAAATAATTTAATATTTAGGCGACTTAGGTCGCCTTTTTTATTGCCAAATAGAATTAAATACCCTACCATGTCAATCAGATATTTATCACGCAAATTAAAAGGAATTCATTATGACAAACGAACTTATCTGCTATAAACAAATGCCGATTTGGACAAAAGATAAATTACCTAAAATGTTCCAAGAAAAACACAATACTAAAGAGGGAACTTGGGGCAAACTTACAGTGCTAAAAGGTAAACTTAAGTTTTATGAGCTAACCGAAAATGGCGATGTCATTGCTGAACATATTTTCACCCCAGAAAGTGATATTCCATTTGTTGAGCCACAAGCCTGGCACCGAGTTGAAGCCCTTTCTGATGACTTAGAATGTACGCTTGGTTTCTATTGCACAAAAGAAGATTACTTCAGCAAAAAATATAATATGACTACAACGCATGGTGATGTGGTTGATGCAGCTAAAATTATCAAGCCTTGTAAAGTGCTAGATTTAGGCTGCGGACAAGGTCGTAATTCGCTTTATTTAAGTTTAAAAGGCTATGATGTAACCTCTTGGGATCACAACGAAAACAGTATCGCCTTCTTAAACGAAACCAAAGATAAAGAAAATTTGAATATTAAGACCGCTGTTTATGATATTAACACCGCCAATATTCAAGAAAACTACGACTTCATTTTATCTACTGTGGTATTTATGTTCTTAAATCGTGAGCGTATTCCAGCCATTATTAAGAATATGCAAGAACACACCAACCCAGGTGGTTATAACTTAATTGTAGCAGCCATGTCCACGCCTGAAGTACCTTGTCCATTAGCCTTCTCATTTACGTTCTCGGAAGGTGAATTAAAAGAATACTACAAAGATTGGGAATTCTTAGAATACAACGAAAATATGGGCGAATTACATAAAACTGATGAAAACGGCAATCGCATTAAATTAAAATTTGCGACAATGCTAGCAAGAAAAAAATAATTCGCTAATTTAAAAAAGAAAATGACCGCACTTTGTCATATAAAGTGAGGTCATTTTTTATGGTATTTTAATTACTCTTCAATAGAACGTAATAACTCGTTGATACCTACTTTACCTAAAGTTTTTGCGTCAACTTTTTTCACGATCACTGCACAGTATAAGCTGTATTTACCACATTTTGATGGAAGGCTACCTGAAACAACCACAGAACCAGCAGGAACGCGACCATAGAACACTTCACCAGTTTCACGATCATAGATTTTAGTTGATTGACCAATGAATACGCCCATAGAGATCACACAACCATCTTCCACAATCACACCTTCAACGACTTCAGAACGTGCACCGATAAAACAGTTATCGCCGATAATGGTTGGGTTTGCTTGTAATGGCTCTAACACACCACCGATACCTACACCACCAGATAAGTGTACGTTTTTACCAATTTGCGCACATGAACCAACAGTTGCCCATGTATCAACCATGGTACCTTCGCCCACATATGCACCGATATTTACATAAGATGGCATTAATACACAGTTTTTAGAAATGTATGCCCCTTTACGTACTGTTGCAGAAGGTACGACACGGAAACCTTCTTGAGCAAAACGCTCTTCTGTATAGTTAGCAAACTTTAATGCCACTTTGTCGTAGTATTTAGTTTCTGCGCCATCAATGATTTGGTTATCATTGATACGGAAAGATAATAATACTGCTTTTTTCAACCATTGGTGAGTAACCCATTCACCATCAATTTTTTCTGCAACACGGTATTTACCGCTATCTAGTCCTTCGATCACTTCTTCGATTGCTGCACGAGTTTGTGCGTCAACTGTTTTAGGCGTGATTTCTGCACGTTTTTCAAATGCTGCTTCAATAATTTGTTGTAAATTTGACATTTTGCTTCCTATTATCGATGTGAAAATAACGATTGATAGTTTTATCATATTTTTGACTTTCAAGCAAAAAACAACCGCACTTTCTTTTGATTTTAAGCATAAAAAAAGCGAACCTAATGGCTCGCTTTTTTCTATTTTTCGTTTAGTTAGTTAATAACAGAAACATTTAATGATGAACCGCCAACGATTCTTACGCGACGACCTGCTTGGAAGCTTGGATCTGCTTTTTGAACCACAACGATTTCTTCTCTGTTATCTTTTCTGATAACAATCTCTGCACCATTAACCTGGCTCATTTTTTCTTCAATTTTGCTACCTACAATGGCACCACCAATCGCACCAACAACAGTTGCAATAGCTTGACCTGTACCACCGCCAATTGTACCACCGGCAATACCACCTAAAGCACCGCCACCAACAGAACCAATTACACCATTGTTATCTGCTTGGATTTTAACTGGGCGAACAGACACGATTGTACCGTAGCTAATTGAACGAGCCTCTTTCGCTTGATCTGCTGAGTAAACATCACCGCTAAAAACATCGGTATTTGCACAACCAGTCAAACCAATAGACATCATAAGAGCTAATGCTACTGTTACTTTTTTCATAAAACTAACCTTCTAAAAATAAATTAGATTGGGTTTCTTGGAGACCAAGTAGAAACGTTTTTCACGCCTTGACCGTTGTCAGATACTTTCACACAAGCACCAGTTACTAAAGTTGAATCGTATTTGTGAACGATCACTTCGGTTTCACCTTCTTGTTTGTATGAGCAGTCGTTTTTACGAACGGTTAATTTTACATCATCACCTTGTAATTCGGTGAAGATAACTTGACCTTTATAAGCGCTTTCATCTTTTTGTGATTGAGATGAACAAGCTGATAAACCTAAACTTAATAAGACAGTTAATGCTAAGGTAATTTTTTTCATTACACTAAACCTCGAGTATTTTCTTTATTGTATAAGGATGAACCTTTATGCAAACATGATTTTCTGTTTTATCAACAAAACTCACTGCAATTGATGGATTGGGCAATTGCTCCCCTTCCACCTTAGGTTCGCTCACCTTCATGGTTAATTGAGTTAGTTCCTTCCATAAAAATGTATTGCAAATCCGATTAACCCAATCCTCAACAGATTCATGCGATAAAAACGGCATTACAATTTCAATATGTTCCCAAGTTTCTTGGGGATATTGTTTATTTTTAGGAAACGGTAATTCAATAACATCGACAGGCTGACCAATGAAATCAACTGGCTCATCTAATTCAATCAAATAGATAGGACGCCCATTGACGATATTATCGCTTAAAATTCTACCGCACTTTAATAACTCTGTCAGCCAATTTTTTGCTTTTTCTTCACTATTTGCTCTTAAAGCTAAATGATCAATTTGGAAATCATTCAAATTCACTTTCATAACGGCGGCTAATTGCTGAATTTTTTCCTGAAATAAAGGCAATTCTTGATAAAGTGCGGTCGATTTTTCCATTAAATTTGACATTTTCTCCTGCTCTTACTTTGAGAAATCTATAAACAACGGTATCATAGCCGATTATTTTCATTATTCAATTTCAAGATTAGGAAAAACCGTGAATATTCAATCTATTTTATCCGATAAAATTAAACAAGCGATGATTGCTGCTGGCGCAGATGAACAATGCGATGCGCTTATTCGCCAATCAGGTAAACCACAATTTGGCGACTACCAAGCAAACGGCATCATGGCTGCTGCTAAAAAACTAGGTTTAAATCCACGTGAATTTGCACAAAAAGTATTAGATCATGCTGATCTTTCTGATGTCGCAGAAAAAACTGAAATTGCTGGTCCAGGTTTTATTAATATTTTCTTAAATCCAACTTGGTTAGCAAATAACGTTTCTGCCGCATTAAAAGATCAAAATCTTGGTGTCAGCGCAAATGAAAAACAAACTATCGTGATTGATTATTCTTCACCAAACGTTGCGAAAGAAATGCACGTAGGTCATTTACGCTCTACCATCATCGGTGATGCTGTTGTTCGCACCCTTGAATTTTTAGGTCACAACGTTATTCGTGCAAACCACGTAGGTGACTGGGGTACACAATTTGGTATGCTCATTGCTTATCTTGAAAAAATGGAAAATGAACACGCAAGCGAAATGGAACTTCAAGATCTTGAAGCATTCTATCGCGAAGCGAAAAAACATTATGATGAAAATGAGGCTTTCGCTGAAAAAGCCCGTAACTATGTAGTGAAATTGCAAGGTGGAGATGAATATTGCCGCACAATGTGGAAAAAATTAGTCGATATCACCATGCAACAAAACCAACGTAACTACGATCGTTTAAATGTCACATTGACCGAAAAAGATGTGATGGGTGAAAGTCTTTATAACCCTATGTTACCTGCTATCGTTGAAGATCTGAAAAAACAAGGTTTAGCGGTTGAAGATGAAGGTGCATTAGTGGTTTATCTTGATGAATTCAAGAATAAAGAAGGCGAGCCAATGGGAGTTATCGTTCAGAAGAAAGATGGCGGTTTCCTTTATACCACTACTGACATCGCGGCGGCTAAATATCGTTATGAAACCTTAAAAGCAGATCGTGCATTAGTGTTCTCTGATACACGTCAAAGCCAACACATGCAACAAGCGTGGTTAATTACGCGTAAAGCCGGTTATGTACCAGACAGTTTCTCACTTGAACATAAAAACTTCGGTATGATGTTAGGTAAAGATGGTAAACCATTCAAAACTCGTACTGGCGGTACCGTAAAATTAGCAGATTTATTAGATGAAGCGATTGAACGTGCAACTGTATTAATCAACGAGAAAAACACCAATTTATCTGATGATGAAAAAACAGCGGTTATTGAAGCGGTAGGTATTGGCTCGGTGAAATATGCAGATCTTTCTAAAAACCGCACGACTGACTATGTATTCGATTGGGACAACATGCTCAGCTTTGAAGGTAATACTGCGCCTTATATGCAATATGCTTACACGCGTATTCGTTCAATCTTCAATAAAGCAGATGTGGATCCAACCGCACTTGCAGAAGCGAAAATTCAGCTTTCTGATGAAAAAGAACGTGCATTAGCGATCAAATTGCTTCAATTTGAAGAAGCCGTTCAAACGGTGGGCAAAGAAGGGACACCGCATGTGCTCTGTGCTTATTTATATGAGTTGGCGGGTGTATTCTCCTCATTCTATGAACACTGTCCAATCTTAAATGCAGAAGATGAAAACGTAAAATTAAGCCGTTTAAAACTCGCTTCTCTTACAGAGAAAACCTTAAAACAGGGTTTAGAGTTATTAGGTATTAAGACAATCGAAAAAATGTAAAAAAGTGCGGTCAATTTCGACCGCACTTTTTCTTTATACATCCACTAAAATGAGTATCGCGGCTTCTCCGCCCCATTCTTTGGGAGCTTGGTGTAACGCTCGGACTTTAGGGTGCTGAACTAACCAACGTGGAATTTGTTTTTTCAACGTAAACGTGCCGTAGCCGGTCATGATGCTCGCGCAATAAACATGCTCATTTTCACAAGCTAATAACAGTGCTGCCAATTCCATTTTGGCTTGCTCACGGGTTAAACCATGCAAATCCAAAAATAATTCGGGTGAAAAATCACCACGACGAAGTTGCTTCAATAAATGGCTATCTTCCCCTTCGCGTAAATATTTGATGACACCATCATGTTCATTTAGCAAGGGTTCATACTCATCGGAAAAATAGAAAAGCGTATCCTCTTTTTCTCGAATATCACGTAAATGAGATTTTTTTTGACCGCTCTTTTGACGGGGCGCCACAAAGGTATCTTGCTTAATGGGTTTGATCCCTTTGGTTTCCGCCCGAAAAAGATCGAAATCATCTGGTTCTGTCATTATTTTTCTCAATTTGTTATTTTGCTTAATGATAGCACATCTATTCTATGGTATAACTAGCCAAAATTTTTATTGAGGCAGAAAATGGAAACCTTACACAATCAAGAACTTGTTGCGACAATTTTAGAAGATAACGTGGCAAGTGAATTAACAACTATTCAAGATTTTTTACGCTGGACATACAGCACATTCAACCGTTCTGATATTTACTACGGGCAAGGCCATGACAATGCGTGGGATGAAAGTCTTCAATTAGTGCTTGCTGGACTTCAATTACCAATCGATTTACCGCAAGATTTATTTGGTAGCAAACTTACTCATTCTGAAAAAGAGACTTTAGTACAATTAGTCTTAAGCCGAATTGAACAACGTGTGCCAGTCGCTTATTTAACGAATAGTGCGTGGTTCTGCGGATTAGAATTCTATGTGGATGAGCGTACAATTATTCCTCGCTCGCCAATTAGTGCATTAATCCAAGATAAATTTGCTCCGCTTTTAAAATCTGAACCAAAACGTATTTTAGATCTTTGTACCGGTAGTGGTTGTATCGCAATCGCGACGGCTGAAGCCTTTCCTGAAGCTGAAGTAGATGCGGTCGATCTTTCTGTGGATGCGTTAAATGTGGCAGAAATCAATATTGCGCGCCATCAATTAGAACATCGTGTTTTCCCGATTCAATCAGATTTATTCCAAAATCTCTTCGGTCAGCAATATGACTTAATCGTGACCAACCCACCTTATGTGGATGAAGAAGACTTGGCAGATATGCCAGAAGAATTCCACTATGAGCCTGAATTAGCCTTAGGTTCTGGTGTTGATGGTTTAGAAATTACAAAACAAATTTTAAAACAAGCACCAGATTATTTAACGCCAAATGGCATGCTCATCTGTGAAGTGGGCAACAGCATGGTGAGCCTCATCGAGCAATATCCAGATGTACCGTTTGAATGGGTTGAACTAAAAAATGGTGGTCTAGGTGTATTTGCCATTAGCCGCGAAGATTTAGTGAAATATCACGATTCTTTTTAATCTCAAATGCGGTTAAAAATCGTCGTAAATTTTGACCGCACTTAACAAATTACTGGCGCGCGTTCTTTACGCGTGCTTTTCTTTTTTAAATAAAACAATGAATTTACAAAAACTTTTACTGACTCGTCGTTTCTTTTCTACCCTTGCATTCTTTTCCATGCAAACGGTATTTTTCATCTATTTACAAGGAAAAGGATTAAGCAACAGCGAAATTGCCTTTTCGCTCTCGTTGCTTTTCTTCTGCAACCAAGCATTAGCGATTTTAGCCGGTATCTGGGGCGATCGTTTTGGTCTGGCAAAAATGATGTTGCTCGGATGCTTTTTAGATGTGATCGCCTATATTTTCTTTCTCTCTGCAGACAATTATATTCTGCTTTTAATTGCCACTACCTGTTTTGGCTTAGGGAGCTGTTTGTTTGGTACCAATGCGAAAGCCTGCCTATTGGTGCTCGCGGGTGAAGAATACAAAGAGAAAACCCGATTACAGGGAAAATATTTGAAAGTCACTTCTATGTCGTCGATGTTTGCGCCTTTGTTGGTGATTCCATTTATCAAATACGATCACATAGAGTCACTGATTTGGGTATGCTTTGCTATGGAAGCGGCTCTCTTTGCTTTAATGGTAAAACCGTTTTATCAAATCCAAACCTCGCAAACCTTAGTGAAATTTCGCTTTGCCCAAATTAAAGAAATCATCACCAAAGAGTTTTTACTTGTGCATTTGATGCTGTTTATTCCACTTTCCATTGCAACGTCATTCTTTGTTATCTTCCCATTCCTGTTTGATAATAAATTAGGCATGCCGGAACACTCCCCCATTGCACTTTTTGTAAATGGTTTGCTGACTGTGTTGCTACAAAGTTATTTTTCTCGAAAAATTAATTTAACGATTAAACAAACACTATGGGTGGCGCCAATCTTAGCTGTTGGTATTATCCTGCCTTGGTTTATTACGTTGAAATATATTTCTTTGGTTTCTGCTTATATTTACTTGGTCATCTTCACGGTGATTGAAGTCTATGCTTTAACAGCGATGGCAAATTTATTAGTAAAATTTGATAATGGTACCAACCGAGGCTTTATCTTTGGCTCATCCCGATTATTGCTTTCCATTGCGACAGTAATCGTCATGAATTTAGTGCCGCATTTATTTTTATTATAAAAAAGAGCGGTCAGAATTCGTCTTAAATTCTGACCGCCCTTTTATTTTTGCTATTTTACTTCACATCTAATTCGACATTATCAAACAATTTCTTCACGGCATTGTTATCACGCAATCTCTCGGCTTTTTCAACCATTGGACGCGTTAAGTGCGGTGAGAAAAATTCGATAAAATCATACATATAGTTGCGTAAAAAAGTGCTGTGTTTAAACGCAATTTGCGTCATACTTGCACGGAACAAATGCCCTGCATCAATCGCCACTAAATCCGTATCGGCTGGCGTATGCGCCATAGATGCCATAATGCCCACGCCTAATCCTAAACGCACATAGGTTTTAATCACGTCAGCATCCGTTGCAGTAAACACAATATTCGGCAAAATACCCGCGCGATTAAACGCATAATCTAAATCAGATACACCAGTAAAGCCAAAGGTATAAGTGACTAACGGATATTTGCCTAATTCTTCAACGGTAAGTTCTTTCACTTTTGCTAAAGGATGATCGGGTTTAACAATCACCGAACGATTCCATAAATAGCAAGGCAGTTGAATCAAATCATCAAAAAGATATGGTGCTTCTGTTGTGATCGCTAAATCCACTTCGCCAGAAATCAACGCATCGTGAATTTGGGTCGGTGAACCTTGATGAATATGTAAACTTACATCTGGATATTGTTTAGAGAAACGTTCTACCACAGCTGGCAGCATATAACGCGCTTGCGTATTGGTTGTTGCAATGCGTAACACACCATGATTTGGGCAAGTATATTCATTGGCAACCGATTTAATGCTTTGCGCTTTCACCAAAAGCTCACGAGCAATAGCCACGATCTTTTTACCCGCAGGTGTAATGGATTTAATGTGTTTACCATTACGCTCAAAAATCTCTAAACCGAGTTCATCTTCTAGCAAACGAACTTGTTTACTGATACCTGGCTGAGAGGTATAAAGCGCATTGGCTGCTTCTGTCACGTTTAAATTTTGGTTTACAATCTCAACAATATAGCGAAGTTGCTGCATTTTCATCGCTAATACCACCTATTTTTTATAGCGTTTACTTAACTCAGTATAACGTTTTACTGCTTTACGAATTTGACCTGATTTTGGTCGGCGACGAGGCTTTGTTACGTCTAATTTGGTTTCAGTTTCTGGTGGCAAGCCCACTAACTCACGTAGATAGTTGACGTTTTCCAGATCCATTTCTTCCCAGCCACCACGCGGTAAGCCTTTCATTAGCTTAATGTTGCCGTAACGAATACGAATTAAGCGGCTTACTTGAATACCTTGTGATTCCCACAGACGGCGCACTTCACGGTTACGACCTTCCATTAAGGTCACGTCGTACCATTGGTTAATCCCAACACCACCTGCAAATTTGATTTCTTTGAAATTGGCTGGACCATCTTCCAACTGCACACCTTTACGTAAACGCGCTAACATAGCATCGTCCACTTGACCAAATACACGCACGGAATATTCACGTTCAACTTCACGGCTTGGGTGCATTAAACGGTTAGCTAATTCACCATCTGTCGTGAAAAGTAATAAGCCAGAAGTATTAATATCCAAACGACCGACTGCAATCCATCTTGCGCCATTTAAGCGTGGTAAACGATCAAATACAGTTGCACGACCTTCAGGATCGCTGCGGGTACAAAGTTCGCCTTCTGGTTTGTAATACATTAATACACGGCATACTTCTTTTTGTGCTTGTTGAAGGTTGATGATTCTACCATCAATACGCACTTTTACACCAGAATGTACATCAATACGATCGCCAAGAGTCGCCATTTTGCCATCGACACTCACACGGTTTTCAGCAATCATCGCTTCAATTTCACGACGAGAGCCTTGCCCTGCACGCGCAAGCACTTTCTGTAATTTTTCACCTTCTACAGTAGATTGACGCGATGGTCTAGCTACCTTAGCTTTAGGGGTTGATTTGATGTCAGAATTGACCGCACTTTTACGTTCTTTACGCTCAAAGTGCGGTTGCTTTCCCGCTTGTTTTTCACGTTCTTGTCTGACTGTTTTTTGAATAGGTTTCATCGGTTTTCCTTTGTCGCTTTCCCAAGCGTCTAAAATAAGTTAAATGAAAGGAGCGGTGCTACCACTTCCTTCACGTAAAATGACTGGCGATTCTTCCGTTAAATCCACCACCGTTGTTGGCTCTTGACCTAAATAGCCACCATGAATAATTAAATCCACTTGACGTTCTAAACATTCACGAATCTCTTCTGGATCGGAATAAGTCATATGTTCATTATCAGGCAACATCAGTGAGCAAGATAAAATCGGTTCACCTAATGCGTTCAATAAATCCAAAGCGATTTGATTATCCGGCACACGCAATCCAATGGTCTTGCGTTTTGAGGTCATTAATCGGCGTGGAAGTTCTTTCGTTGCCGTTAAAATAAAGGTGTAACGCCCCGGTGTATTGTTTTTAATTAAACGATAAGCCGAATTGCTCACCGTTGCGTAGGTTGAAAGCTCGGATAAATCGCTACATACCAACGTAAAATTATGCCCTTCTGGCAATTTACGAATCGCAACAATACGATCCATCGCATGTTTATCGCCGATCATACAGCCTAAGGCATAGCCCGAATCTGTCGGGTACACAATGACACCACCTTGACGCAAGATTTCTACCGCTTGATTAATCAAACGCGCTTGCGGATTTTCAGGGTGGATATAGAAAAATTGGCTCATAATTTTGTCCTTAAAAAACTGACGAGATTATACACCGATTTAGATGTAGTTATAAGAATTTGTTATAAAAAACGACCGCACTTTGAAAACTAATCCAAAGTGCGGTCAATTTTTTAAGTAGTTTATTTCAACAATTCACGGAGAGCTGAACCGATTTCAGCAAGACTTCTCACTGTCTTCACGCCAGCTGCTTCAAGTGCAGCAATTTTATCTTCTGCCGTTCCTTTTCCACCGCTGATAATCGCTCCAGCGTGTCCCATACGCTTACCTTTTGGCGCCGTCACGCCTGCGATATAAGCCACCACAGGTTTTGTCACATGAGATTTAATAAACGCAGCAGCCTCTTCTTCTGCTGAGCCACCGATTTCACCAATCATCACGATAGCTTCAGTTTCAGGATCTTCTTGGAAACGTTTTAGAATATCAATGAAGTTGGATCCTGGAATAGGATCGCCACCGATCCCTACACAAGTAGATTGACCAAAACCTTCATCTGTTGTCTGTTGTACCGCTTCATAGGTCAACGTACCAGAACGAGAAACAATCCCTACTCTGCCTTTTTTATGGATATTGCCTGGCATAATACCAATCTTGCATTCATCTGGTGTAATCACGCCTGGGCAATTCGGCCCGATCATAACGACACCCGTTTCATTTAATTTTTGCTTCACTAACAACATATCCAATGTTGGAATACCTTCTGTAATACAAACTACTAACTGAATGCCTGCATCAATGGCTTCAAAAATTGCATCTTTACAAAATGGTGCGGGTACATAAATCATGGTTGCCGTAGCACCTGTCGCTTTTACTGCTTCACGCACTGTATTAAATACTGGTAAACCTAAGTGCGTTGTTCCGCCTTTATTCGGTGAAATTCCACCGACTAACTTTGTGCCATAAGCCAATGCTTGCTCGCAGTGAAATGTCCCTTGCGCACCGGTGAAACCTTGGCAAATTACTTTTGTCTCTTTATTAATTAAAATCGCCATGATTATTCTCCTTTTGCTGCTTTTACTGCCGCTTGTGCAGCTTCCTGTAAAGTATGCGCAGCAATTAAATTTACACCACTTTCGGCTAAAATTGCTCTGCCTTGCGGGGCATTGGTTCCTTCTAATCTAACCACAACGGGCACTTTTACACCGATTTCTTGAATCACCGCAACGACCCCTTCAGCAATAAGATCGCAACGTACGATTCCACCAAAAATATTCACTAAAACAGATTTCACATTTTTATCCGTGAGAATAATTTTAAAGGCTTCAGCTACACGATCTTTCGTTGCACCACCACCAACATCAAGGAAGTTTGCTGGATTACCGCCATATAATTTCACGATATCCATGGTTCCCATGGCTAGTCCGGCACCATTAACCATACAGCCGATATCACCTTCCAAGGCGACATAGTTAAGCTGATATTTTTCAGCTTCTGCTTCACGAGAATCACTTTGACTTAAATCGCGTAAGGCTAGCAAATCAGGATGACGATAAAGTGAGTTATCATCAATGCCTACTTTCGCATCGAGACAAATTAAGTGACCTTCTTTCGTCACCACGAGTGGATTCACTTCAACTAAAGAAAAATCTTTTTCGATAAAAAGCTGCGATAATTTCACAAAAATAGCAGAAAATTGCTTATTTTGCTCGCCACTTAAGCCAAGTTTAAAGGCTAATTCACGACCTTGATATGGCATTCCACCAACCAAAGGATCAATAGCGACTTTATGGATTAGCTCAGGTGTTTCTCTTGCCACATCTTCAATATTCATGCCTCCAGCTGAAGACGCCATAAAAACAACTTTCTGTGAAGCACGATCAATCACTGCCCCTAAGTAGAGTTCTTTATCAATCTGGCAAGTTTCTTCAATATAAATGCTATTAACGGGTTGGCCTTTTTTATCGGTTTGGAAGGTCACTAAATGTTGTCCAAGCCATTTATCCGCAAAAGCACGCGCTTCTTCGGTATTATGTACAAGTTTCACACCGCCTGCTTTTCCACGTCCCCCTGCGTGAACTTGACATTTCGCTATCCAAACATCGCCATTTAGCTGAAAGAGCGCCATTTCAGCTTCGTCTGCTGTTTGACACACTACGCCCTCACTCACAGGCAGATCATATTGCTTAAAAAGCTGCTTGGCTTGGTACTCATGTAAATTCATATTTCCTTCCTATTTTGATGTTGTTTAGCGAAACAAACAAAAATTTGACCGCACTTTATTTTAAATTCTGGGCTTGCCCTTTACATATTGAGTTATATACTGAGCTAGAATAATCACAATCCATTTTAAGGATAACAACATGCAAACAAAAAAATCAAGCAATCTTGCGATTGCACTCATTTGGTTTACTGCTGCTATTTCAATGGCAGAAATTCTCACTGGTACTTGGTTTGCGCCACTAGGATGGCAACAAGGTTTAATTGCCATTGTCGTTGGACACTTTATTGGTGGTTCGATGTTTTTCTGTGCAGGTTACATCGGTGCAAAAACCCAAAAAAGTGCCATGCAAACGGTACAAATTTCATTTGGTGAAAAAGGTTCTGCCCTTTTCTCTTTACTCAATGCCATGCAACTGATGGGATGGACTGCTGTCATGATTTATATGGGGGCTGAAGTCATTTCTATCTTAAATCAAACAGCTGATGCTTCCATCTTTCCATTCCTTACACTTGGCTTAGGCATACTCATCATACTTTGGCTACTACTCGGCTTCACTAAATTAGGTATCTTCAAAAGCCTCTCACTTGTCACCATGTTTTTACTGATGCTGTGGCTAAGTATTCAAGTAGCTAATAAACCATTTATTGCCATGGACGTTGCACAAAATATTAAATTTGGTACTGCTGTAGAAATTGCTGCCGTCATGCCACTTTCTTGGTTACCAGTAGTATCTGACCACACGAAGAACAGCGAAACACCATTTAAAACGACCGCACTTTCAACGCTAACTTATACCGCGACCAGCTGCTGGATGTATGCTCTCGGCTTAGGTGCAGCATTAGTGACCGGTAAATCTGAAATCTCACAAATTCTTTCCCTTGCTGGTGTAAGTGTTATCGGCGTATTAATTGTGATCGCCTCTACCATGATTAACACTGCACTTCCCGCCTATTCTACCGGCATGAGTTTAAACAATATTTTCCCTCAATTAAAAGTCACGCCAATCTCCGTACTTACCGTGATTGTGGGCATTATATTAGCCTCAACCTTACCAGTGACAGAATACGAACATTTCTTGTTCTTTATTGGTTCAGTATTCGCGCCAATGATCGCTGTGCTTATCGCTGATTTCTTTGTGCTCAAACAGCATGATGTTAAAAAATCAGTTGATAGTGTTGGACTCGGCGTTTGGTTTGTCGGCTTCGTACTCTATCGTTTCCTTATGGCAAAAGGTTGGGAAACCGATTTAGGTCTGACTTTCCCTGTTATCATCATTACCTTTATCTTAGCAATCTTAGTACGCAAAATAGCTAAATAAAGATCGGATTTTAACTATAGAAAGGCGGGCATTGTTCCCGCCCTTTTATTTACATCAATGTAAAAAAGGCTTTTCCCCTCAAAAGAGAAAAGCCTGTGTGCTTAAATTTCTAATAATAAACGAGTTGGATCTTCTAATAAGTCTTTAATCGCCACTAAGAAACCAACTGATTCACGACCATCAATTAAGCGGTGGTCGTAAGATAATGCCAAATACATCATCGGACGAATCACCACTTGACCATCTACCGCAACCGGACGCTCTTTGATGGCGTGCATGCCTAAAATCGCACTTTGCGGAGGATTGATAATTGGTGTGGACATTAAAGAACCAAATACACCGCCATTAGTAATGGTGAAGTTACCGCCTGTTAAATCTTCAACGGTTAATTTACCATCACGGCCTTTTTCTGCTAGTGCCTTAATTTGTTTCTCAATATCCGCCATGCTGAGTTTATCGCAGTTGCGTAATACAGGTGTTACCAAACCACGCGGGGTTGAAACGGCAATGCTAATATCAAAATAGTTGTGATACACAATATCATCACCGTCAATTGAGGCATTCACTTCTGGATAACGTTTTAACGCTTCAACTACAGCCTTGATGTAGAAAGACATAAAGCCTAAACGTACACCATGCTGTTTCTCAAATTTCTCGCCGTATGTTTTACGTAATTTCATAATCGGCTGCATATCCACTTCATTGAATGTAGTGAGCATTGCGGTGGTATTTTTCGCTTCCAATAAACGTTCCGCAATACGTTTACGTAAACGGGTCATTGGTACGCGTTTTTCTGAACGAGAGCTATATGCCACGGTGCTAATGGTATTCTGCTCTGTTGCCACATCTTGTTTTGCTTTTTGAGCATCACGTTTTGCCACTTCACGCGCAATATCTTCACGGGTAATACGGCCTCCCACACCAGAGCCTTGAATTTTCTCTGCATCTAAATCGTGTTCAGCTAATAAACGACGAATAGCTGGACCTTGATCAGCTGAATTATTGTGACTATTTTCAATGGCTGCTCTTTGACGATCGGCTGGTGTTGGCTCATTGTCTTTCACTGTTTCAGTTGAAATATTGCCCGCTTGTTGAGTAGAAAGTTTACCTAAAAGCTGTTTACTTACTACGGTTGCACCTTCTTCTTGAAGAATTTCAGTCACTACGCCATCGCTTAAGGCTGGTACTTCAAGTACCACTTTATCTGTTTCAATTTCTACTAATACTTCGTCACGTTTTACCGTCTCACCAACTTTTTTATGCCATGTTGCAACAGTTGCATCCGCAACAGATTCCGGTAAATCTGGAACAAGAATTTCAATTGTCATTTTATTTTCCTTTAAATTATTCTTTCTTTAAAAATTACTGAAATTTCGACCGCGCTTTTACAGTGTCAGCGCGTCTTCTACCAATTGTTTTTGCTGTTTGGTGTGTAAAGACATATAACCTACCGCTGGTGAAGCAGAGGCAGGACGACCTGCATATTTTAACTTCACATGCTCTGGAAGCGAGCTGTCAAAGTTATGCTTACTACAATACCAAGCGCCTTGATTTAATGGCTCTTCTTGACACCATACATAATCCGTTACATGAGCATAAGGCTCTAACGCTTTTTTCACATCTTCATGTGGATACGGATAAAGCTGCTCAATACGAATAATCGCCACATCTGTTTGGTTATTCGCACGACGTTGTTCCAAAAGATCGTAATACACTTTACCTGAGCATAGGACTACACGTTTAATTTGTTTTGGATCGATGTTATCAATTTCACCAATGACTGTTTGGAATGTGCCATTTACTAATTCATCTAAACTTGACACGGCAAGTGGATGACGTAATAAAGATTTTGGTGAAATACCAATTAATGGACGACGCATTTTACGGATCGATTGACGACGTAGCATGTGGTAAACCTGTGCTGGTGTAGATGGAATACACACTTGCATATTCTGTTCTGCACAAAGTTGTAAATAACGTTCTAAACGAGCTGATGAGTGCTCTGGACCTTGGCCTTCATAACCATGTGGTAATAACATCACCAAACCACACATTCTGCCCCATTTTTGTTCGCCTGAACTGATAAATTGGTCAATCACGATTTGTGCACCGTTTGCAAAGTCACCAAATTGCGCTTCCCAAATGGTTAATGTTTTTGGATCTGTTGTCGCATAACCATATTCAAAAGCTAATACGGCTTCTTCGGATAATACAGAATCCCACACCTCAAAACGACCTTGGTTGGCATGTAAATGTGTTAATGGCACATAACCTGTACCATCATTTTGGTTATGCACAACCGCATGACGATGGAAGAACGTACCACGTCCCGCATCTTCACCCGATAAACGAACATTAGCACCTTCATCTAATAAGGTTGCGTATGCCATAGTTTCTGCCATACCCCAATCGAACAATTTCTCGCCTTTTGCCATTTCACGGCGATCAGCATAAATTTTTTCTACACGAGGATGAGCACGCAAGGTTTCTGGATATTCACTGACACGCTCCGCTAAAGTTTGGAAACGTTCTTGTGGGAATTTACTTTCGTAAGGGGATGTCCAGTCATAGTTGAGATACTGTAACCAGTCCATTTGGGCGATATCCATTTCTCGCCATTCTTTCACTACACGATCGCCATTATCTAAGGCATCACGATAGAGATTCATCATTTCAATGGCTTCTTCTTCGGTAATCACCCCTTCAGCAATTAAACGATCCGCATAGACTTTACGTGGCGTTGGATGTTTTTTAATGATGCTATACATCATCGGTTGAGTGGCTAATGGTTCATCCGCTTCATTATGACCATGGCGACGATAAGAAATCAGATCAATGAAAATATCGCGTTTGAATAAATTGCGATATTCCACCGCCATTCTCGCGGCAAAAGCGACTGCTTCAGGATCATCACCATTAACATGAATAATCGGCGCCTGAATCATTTTTGCGATATCAGTACAGTATTCTGTTGAACGGGTATCATTTGGGTTAGAGGTGGTGAAACCAATTTGGTTATTGATCACAATACGGATTGTGCCACCAACGGTATAACCACGTGCATTAGACATATTCAAGGTTTCTTGTACAACACCTTGTCCCGCTACCGCTGAATCCCCATGAACAGTAACTGCTAATACTTGATTACGTTCTGTATCATTCTTTTTGGTTTGACGAGAACGTACCGCACCAATAACTACTGGACTAACAATTTCTAAATGGGATGGGTTGAATGCAAGGGTTAAATGCACGCGACGATCATCGACAGCGAAGTCAGAAGAGAAACCTTGGTGGTATTTCACATCACCTGTACGCTCGCCTGAATGTTTACCCGCAAACTCGTCGAAAAGATCTTCTGGTTTCTTACCGAGCACGTTTACTAACATGTTTAAACGGCCACGGTGTGCCATACCAAACATCACATCTTGTACGCCTTGTTTGCTCGCATGACGAATAATTTCTTTCATCAATGGAATAAAGGCATCACTTCCCTCTAAAGAGAAACGTTTTGCCCCCGGGAATTTCGCACCAAGATAACGTTCTAAGCCATCTGCAGCGGTCAATTCACTTAATAAATTAATTTTTTCTTCTTTGGTAAAGAGCGGTTTATTTAATTGGCTTTCTAATTTGCTTTGTAGCCAACTTTTTTGCTCCATATCCTGAACATGCATAAACTCAAGACCAATTGAGCCACAATAGGTCTCTTTCAGCATTTCAGCTAAATCACCTAACTTGATGTTATCGCGATGATAGACGTAGTGATTAATATTGAAGGTTTCATTGAGATCCTGCTCGGTAAAACCGTGATAACGGTAATCCAATTCAGGTGCGGTGGAGACTTTCCAACGATAATAATTGATTGGGTCTAGTTTTGCTTCTAAATGACCGCGGAAGCGATAAGCGTTGATAAATTGGAGGACTTTGACTAATTTTGCACTGGCTTCTGGATCGATAACCGTCACGGCTTCTGTTGTATTTTCTCGCGCTAAACGACGGAAATAATCACGGACTGGTGAATGTGGTTGCTCTACTGCGGTTGTTTTCGGCAATGCATCAAATGTGGCACGCCAGCTTTCATCGACTGAAGATGGGTCTTCTAAATAACGTTCGTATAATTCCTCAATATACGATTGATTAGAGCCACCTAAAGCGGTTGAAGCCAACCATTCATCAAAGGCATTGTAATGCTGCATATCTACCCCTTGTATTACATGATGTTGTCCGCCCATTATACATAGGATAAAAAAAGAAATAATCCTCAAATCACACTTTGTTACAATTTTGTGATCTACTTCAATAAAAAAACCGCACATAAAGTGCGGTCAGTTTTATCTATGTTTTCTTAGAAAGTTAAGAATGGGGTGATTTTTTCAATTGTAGCTTCACCGATACCATCAATATTTGAAAGCTCGGCAGCACTTTTGATTTTGCCCACTTTGTTACGGTAATCAATAATCGCTTGTGCTTTTTTCTCACCAATACCTGAAAGTTTTTGTAGAGTTTCTGCATCTGCTTTATTTATATTTACTTTAGCAGAAGAAGCCACTTTCTCTTTTGCTGATTCTTTTGTTGAAGTCGCTTTTTCTTTCACTTCTTTTACTTTATCTGCTGATTTTGTTTTTGCCTCAGACGCTTTTTCTTTCGCATTATCTTTCACTGAATTTAATTTTTCAGTGGCTTTGTCTTTCATGGACGGTTGATTATTCTCTGTCGCTTTTTCTTTTAAAACAGATGCTTTCTCTTTTACCGCATCTTTTGCGGAAGTTGCTTTATCTTTCACTGCATCTTTCGTGGAAGTCGCTTTTTCTTTAGCGGTATTAACTTTATCTAATGCACTTGATTTCGTTGAACTCGCACTATCAGTCATTGATTTAAGCTTATCATTTGCCGCATTTTTCACGTCAGCTTTTGTACTTTCAACCATTGATTTTGAATTAGTTACGACTGATTCTTTTGTTGGTAATACAGATGTATTCGTTGCCAATGCAGAACCAGATACGGCTAATGCAAGTGATGTTAATGTTAAAAGTGATTTTAAAGATTTCATAAAAACTCCTATTTAGTTATTAATAGGCACGACAAGCGAACCTGTATGCTAAGACTTATCTTAAGAAAATTAGTTCAAAACAAAAAAACGCCCCTAATCAGGAGCGTCTTTAAATTTAATACTGACTAATCATCACTTGAGAAGATAGAAAGTAATCTTAATAAGCTAATGAATAAGTTGTAAATTGACACATAAATACTCACTGTTGCACGAATGTAGTTTGTTTCGCCACCGTGAATAATATTGCTGGTTTCATAAAGGATTGTCATTGTTGAGAACACCACAAACAATGCACTGATCCCTACCGCTAATGCTGGAATTTGGAAGAAGAAACTTGCCACGATTCCTAACAATAACACGATAAATAATGAGAAAATTGCAGTAGAAAGGAAAGACATATCTTTCTTCGTTGTTAGCACATAAGCTGAACAAGCAAAGAAGACGATTGCTGTACCTGCGAAAGCAAGCATAATTAAGTCTTCCATTCCCCTCGCCACATACATGTTTAAAATTGGTCCAATGGTATACCCCATAAAACCAGTAAACGCGAATGCAGCCAAGATACCCCACGCACTATTTGCTAAACGGTTTGTCACGAAAAGTAAACCGTAGAAGCCCACAAGTAACACGATAAGATTTGGATAAGGCAAGTTTAAGCTCATAGAGATATAAGCAACAACTGCCGAAAATGCCATCGTTAATCCCAATAAGAAATAGGTGTTACGTAGCACTTTATGTGTGCTAAGTAGTGATTCTTCCTGTGAATTAACAACAATGCGAGATTGCATAAAAGCTCCTTATTTTACAAAGAATAAAGTTGATGAAACATCAATCCGTAAAATAAGGGCTATAGGTCAAAAAGTCAATGGTAAATCAAGAATTTGTTTTAATTTTTAAATTTAAGAAGGTAAAAGTGCGGTTGATTTTGGTATGATGAATACACTAGCCAGATTACAACCTCATGACTAAAAAATATATGTTGATAGAGTTACTGCATAAAGAGTTAATGGACTATCCTACAATCATTAATATAAATGATGAAATTTATTTTATTAATGAACTTAGAAAAGCCGACATAGATGACATAAGATCTAACACAGATAAGTTTATTTCTATATTAGAACAATTACAGATTTCACATCAAGACAACGGTATATTTGAGGTGAATATTGAAAACACTCATATTTTCTTCAATTTTGTTTTTTGGATTAGAGAAATCCAAAATAAACTTGAACTAAGTTTAGATAAATATACTGATGGTTTTGACACTAACTTTGATGGAAGTATAAAAATCTAAACAATGATATAAGTCATTCTGCTACAAAAAATAACCTATGCTATTTTCAATACTTTTCATAAAATAAAAATTAGTTATGAACTATAAAACTAAACTTACAAGAAATTTAGACTATATTTGGGTTTAAAGCTGGTTTACTCGGGAAGATTTCAGTATTTTGTAAAATTTTTATTATTTTGATTTATTTGAAAACAAAGGACACATATAAATCTTGCTCCCTTAAATTATCTAAATATTGTCTAGCCACCATAATACTTTCACTATGAACATTACCATCGTAATACCAGCTATCGTATGTATGTTCAAAATCATCACCTGATTTTCGATATATATCACCACCTAGAATAAGAAGATTTAAACCTTCCAGAATATCTAAAACCCTAATTGATAATTTTGTGGGAATAATGACAATACTTTCGCCCTGCTTAAACAAACTAAATCCATTATTTATGTAAATGTTAATCAATTCATTCATTATCATATATACTTAATTTGTTTTCTTAGTTAAAGCTAAGTTTTCTTTGCTAAGTGCGCAAGTCAAAATTAGCTCACCATTCCATTATGCAATAGTTAGAATCTAGCTTAATTTTGCCATATAACTTTATAATCAGAACCAAAAGTAATTTTCTTAACAGGTTTTTCAATGATAATTTCTTTATTCAAATCACCTGAATACTTACCCTTTGCTAATGTCTCAAACAAAACAATATTTAATTCATCATCATGAATTGTTATTTTGCTATCTGATATGCCCATTGCACTATTTCCTAACAAACCAGTTAAGTGAATTTTTCTATTCCCTTTCATTTCAGTAACGGAAATTTTAAAATTCCAAATATCATCAAATTTAATTTCATGATTAGCTAGCACAATATTAGATAGCAATAATCCCATCACACCTAATAAAATCACCTTGATTTTCATAATACACCTTTCCATACTGATAGAATGAACAAAAACTATTTGGAGTCTAAACTCACTGAGATTTATCTTTTCTATCGTTATAACAATTCGAAAGCATATACTACATTAATAACCCGTATCGAATCACCAACTTTCATGAAATTAATCTTATCAAGATATTGTTTATATCCACATCCCTAAAATTTAGATTATAATAACTACTCTTTTATTCCACATCATGGACATTATATGAACAGCAAAAAATCTTATCTCGCTATTTTTGGCATCATTCTTGCAGTTGGATTGATGGCATCAGCGTTTATCTTAGGTAATCAATTTAAAAATTTACGCCAGACCGGCTCTATTTCAGTTAAGGGCTTGGCAGAAAGCCATTACACCTCAACACAAGGAACATGGGTTATTCGTGTAAGCGGTTGGGGTCCAACATATAATGATGCAATGGCAGCGAATCAGAAAAACTTGAATGAAGCCGTTCGTTTCCTTAAAGCACAAGGTTTCGCTGATGAAAATCGAGAAATCACAGAATTAGATGTTTCTACTCATACTGACTATTATGAAAATGAAAAAGGTGAAACCAAAAGTAGAGACAATGGCTTTGATGCATCAAGAGCAATCAGAATTTCAACCAAAGAACTGACTAAGTTACAAAAAGCACTCACCAATATTCACCAATTAGTTGCCAACAACCAAGACATTAGTTTTGGTGATCCAAACTATTACTTAGAAAATCTTGAACAAATTAAACGTGAATTAATTTCAAAAGCCACACAAGATGCACATGTTCGTGCTGAAGAGTTTGCGAAAACCAGTAATGTAAAAGTTGGCGTATTAAAATCCGCTTCACAAGGGCCATTCTACATTCAAGCGCCAAATCCTGATGCCGATGACTCTAGCGATTACACTGGTAGCTACGACACTAGCACTATTGAGAAAAAAGCGCGCTTAGTCGTCACTATTGAATATGCCATTGAATAATTGTTTAATATAACCAAACATCTATAAGAACAAAGTGCGGTCAATTTCATCATTAAATTCGACCGCACTTTCTTTTAACAAGGAATAAGCTATGCAACTCCCTACTCTACAATCCGCAAAATTAATTCGCCGCTATAAACGCTTTTTAACTGATATTGAATTACCAAATGGCGAAGTCATCACCATTCATTGTGCAAATACTGGTGCAATGACTGGCTGTGGTGAAAAAGGTGATACCGTTTGGTACTCTCATTCTGATAGCCAAACTCGCAAATATCCACACAGTTGGGAATTAACGCAATTAGCAAATGGCCAACTTGTTTGCATTAATACGCACAGATCCAACCAGTTAGTTTTTGAAGCCTTGCAAAATAAACAAATCAAAGAACTCGCTATGTATGATGAAATTTATCCTGAAGTGAAATATGGTGAAGAAAATAGCCGTATCGACTTCTTACTTAAAGGTGAAGGCTTGACAGATTGTTATGTTGAAGTGAAATCCATCACCTTTGTAAAAGGCACATTAGGAATGTTTCCCGATGCCGTTACCACTCGTGGACAAAAACATGTTCGTGAGCTTTTAGCCATGAAAAAACAAGGACATCGCGCCGTTGTTCTCTTTGCCGGATTACATGATGGCTTCGATCGTTTTAAAATCGCTGAGTTTGTAGATCCTGAATATGATCGCCTTTTAAAAGACGCAAAATCTCAGGGCGTTGAAGCTTATGCTTATGCGGGAAAATTTGACATTTCAGATGGAATTCCGACCGCACTTTCTCTCACAGAAAGTGTACCTTACATCGATTAAAAAATAATTGAGAATTATTTGCATTTTGTTGTTGACAAGGTATTTGATAATAGTTATCATCTAGCCATTCCAAAAACAAACAGATAATCACTCCAACTTCACGCCTATTTCCCCACAAATAGGCGTTTTTTTTCATCTCAATCTTTTCATTTCAGCCATATTCTCTATAATGTAGCCTTTAATATTAAAATAACATTAGGAAATAGAATGACTGATATTAATACCGTTCTCGCAGAACTAAAACGCGGTACTGATGAGATTCTTTCTGAAGCGGATTTAATCGAAAAACTAAAAGAAAATCGCCCACTTAAAATTAAACTTGGTGCAGACCCTACTGCTCCGGATATTCACTTAGGGCATACCGTGGTATTAAACAAACTTCGTCAATTCCAACAATTAGGCCACGAAGTCTATTTCTTAATCGGTGATTTCACGGGTATGGTCGGTGACCCATCTGGTAAAAATACCACTCGCCCACCGCTTAGCCGCGAAGATGTGCTTCGCAATGCGGAAACCTATAAAGAACAGATTTACAAAATTCTAGACCCACAAAAAACGAAAATCGTATTCAACTCTGAATGGTTGGGTAAATTGGGTACTGAAGGGATGATCCGTTTAGCAAGTAACTACACCGTAGCGCGTATGCTAGAACGTGATGACTTCAAAAAACGTTTTGGTAACAATCAACCTATCGCAATTCACGAATTTATTTATCCTTTATTACAAGGCCATGACTCTGTTGCTTTAGAAGCAGACGTGGAACTTGGTGGTACAGACCAAAAATTTAACTTACTTGTTGGTCGCGAGTTACAAAAATCAGCCGGTCAGAAACCACAGGTAGCGATTACGCTTCCATTACTTGTTGGTTTAGACGGTGAGAAGAAAATGTCTAAATCATTAGGCAACTACATCGGCGTGACAGATGCACCAAGCGATATGTTCGGTAAAATCATGTCGATCTCGGATGACTTAATGTGGGATTGGTACAACTTACTTTCTTTCCGTCCACTCACTGAAATTGCTGAATTAAAAGCAGAAGTAGCAAATGGTAAAAACCCACGTGATGTGAAGATTTTATTAGCGAAAGAGATCATCGCACGTTTCCACGATGAAGCAGCGGCAGAGGCGGCTGAACAAGAATTTATTAACCGTTTCCAAAAAGGTGCAATGCCGGATGAAATGCCTGAATTCACCTTTGAAGGCGAAATTGGTTTAGCCACCTTATTAAAAGAAGCAGGACTGGTTCCTTCTACTTCTGAAGCGATTCGCTCAGCGAAGCAAGGTGGTGTGAAAATCAATGGCGAAAAAGTCGAAGACATGAAAGCCAATGCACCAAAAGGCACGAATGTTTACCAAGTCGGTAAACGTAAGTTTGCACGCGTAACCATCGCATAAAACACCTATGAAAATGACCGCTCTTTTTAAGTGCGGTTATTTTTTAACTGATATCCACAATAGAGGGAAAATAATATGAGCCAAAAAATCTGGGTAACAGGCGATGCGGTTGTCGATCTTATTCCTGACGGTGAAAATCATTATTTACGTTGTGCCGGTGGCGCCCCTGCAAATGTGGCTGTTGGCGTAGCACGTTTAGGTAGTCCAAGTGCCTTTATTGGTCGCGTAGGTAACGATCCCCTTGGCCAATTTATGCAAGACACCTTAAATGCGGAAAATGTGAATACACAACATATGATTTTAGATCCGCAACATCGCACCTCTACGGTTGTGGTTGGTTTAGATAATGGCGAACGCAGCTTTACCTTTATGGTAAACCCAAGTGCGGATCAGTTCTTACAAGCAAGCGATTTACCACCTTTCCAACAAGGTGAATGGCTACATTGCTGCTCTATTGCGCTGATTAATAATCCATCTCGCGAAGCCACCTTTGAAGCAATTCGTCGTATTAAAGCTGCTGGTGGTTTCTTCTCTTTTGATCCAAATCTACGTGAATCACTTTGGTCAAGCTTAGAAGAAATGAAAACCGTGGTCATGGAAGCCGTTGCATTGGCTGACGTATTAAAATTCTCTGAAGAAGAATTAACGCTTTTGACTAATACTGACAGCCTTGAAAAAGCCTTTGAAAAAGTGACCGCACTTTATCCTGAAAAATTGATTATCGTGACTTTAGGTAAAGATGGTGCACTCTATCACTTAGAAGGTAAGAAAGATGTGATTTCTGGAAAAGCCTTACAACCTGTTGATACAACGGGTGCTGGCGATGCTTTCGTTGGTGGCCTACTTGCTGGACTTTCACAGCATTCAAACTGGAAAGAAAATGATGTGCTTGTGCAAATTATCCGTCAAGCCAATGCTTGTGGTGCCCTTGCTACAACAGCAAAAGGGGCGATGTCTGCGCTACCCAATAAAGCACAATTAGCAGCCTTCCTAGCCAACTAAGGAGCAAAGGTGCAAATTATTGCACCTTTTGACCCAATCACATTAACGAGGCACGATCACGATGATTATTTTCAATAATGGCAAATACAAAAGCATCCTAGCCGCAGAAAAAGGCGAGCTCGCAGAAATTGCTGAAACCGTGCAAAAAGACAACGATTTTCGACCGCACTTTCATATTGCCCCACCAACCGGCTTAATGAATGATCCGAATGGTTTGATCTTTGATGGTGAAAAGTATCATCTGTTCTACCAATGGTTTCCATTCGATGCAATTCACGGGATGAAACATTGGAAGCATTTAATCACGAAAGACTTCCAACATTATCAATCAGCAGATGATCTGATTCCTTGCGAGCTTTTTGAGTCTCACGGCTGTTATTCTGGTGGCGCTTTGAAAGTTGGTGACAAATTGGCCATGTTCTATACCGGCAATACTCGTCGACCAAGTGATAATCAACGCGTGCCTTATCAAAATTTAGCAATTTTCAATCTTAATGGAAAATTGCTTAGCAAACGTCCGTTAATTGAAAATGCGCCTGAAGGTTATACAGAGCATGTTCGTGATCCTAAACCGTATTTTACTGAAGACGGAAAAATCCGTTTTATCTGTGGTGCACAGCGAGAAAACCTCACGGGAACAGCCATTATTTTTGAAATGGACAATCTTGAAGATACGCCTCGTTTATTAGGTGAGCTTTCCTTGCCTGCTTTTGATAATAAAAACGTGTTTATGTGGGAATGCCCTGATCTATTGAAGCTCCGTGATAAAGATGTGTTTATTTGGTCGCCACAAGGTAAAGATCGAGAAGCTCATCAATTCCAAAATAATTATCATGCGACTTATGCTGTGGGTAAATTAACGGATTTAAGCTTTGAAGCAGAATATATCGGCGAATTAGATCAGGGTTTTGATTTCTACGCACCACAAACGTTTGGTGGCTTAGATAATCAAACTTGTGCTGTGCTTTTCGGTTGGATTGGTTTGCCTGATTTAACTTACCCAACAGATAAATTTAAATGGCATTCTGCTTTAACCTTGCCAAGAGAATTGCGCTTAGAAGGGACAAAAATTTATCAACGTCCGATTGCTAAAATATGCGAAAATCTGACCGCACTTTCAGCGTTTCATCTCAATGGAAAAGCGGATATTGCTAATTTAGATCGTGCGTATCTTAAATTTGAGGTAAATAACCAAGCCTTTGACTTAACCTTCTTCCAAAATGAAAAAGGACAATCACTGCATCTATCTTACGAAAATGGTTTGATTTGCTTAGATCGCAGTCAAAGCGAACAAACCGAATTAATGGAGAAATTCGATACGAAACGTTTCTGCGAAATTGAAAATTTGCAGACCGTTGAAATCTTCTTTGATCGCTCAATTATTGAAATTTTCTTGAATCACGGTGAAAAAGCGATGACATCAAGATTTTTCATTGAGAACAGAGAGAATACAATAACCAGCAATCGCCCGTTAGATTTAATGATCGGTTATTTACCGGCTATTCAATATATTTAAAAGGTTTTTATGAAACAAACTCATTTCAATTTATACAAGATGAGCAAAAATGTCCTTTTTGCTTTAACGGCTTTTTCATTAATCGCCTGTACGACAACACCAAGTGAACCGCCAAAAAATACAGAACATTGGGCAACGCTAATCAGCAAACAGGAAAATTTATATCAGATTGATAATAAATTTTACCGTAGTGAGCAATTAGAGCCGCAATCTGAAACATTATTAAATAAGTTGAATATTCACACAATTGTGAATTTACGCTTTTTTGACCGTAATGATGATAAACAAGCATTTGGTCATACTAAGATCAACTTGATTAATACCCCATTACTGACTTGGTCAATTAGTCCAGATGAAGTGGCTGATATTCTGTGGCAAATCAAACAACACCAAAAAAATGGTGCGGTTTTAGTGCATTGTTATCATGGCGCTGACAGAACTGGCTTAATTGTTGCAAGCTACCGTGTGATTTATCAAAATTGGGATCTCAATGAAGCCAAACGTGAAATGCAACAAGGCCCTTACGGCTATCATTCTGTTTGGAAAAATATTGATAATTTCTTCACGCAAGAAAATATGGCTAAGATCAAAGCTGAATTAGATAAACGTTCTAACGCAACAAAATAAAATATGAAAGTGCGGTTAAAATTAACCGCACTTTTATTTCCAACTACGCTCTTTTATTAAAATTAATGACTATGTTTGTTCAACAACAAAACTCAACACCATCCAATATTGTGGCGTTCAATTTTCTATTGATTGCCTTTTTAACGGGAATTGCCTCTGCGTTTCAAACACCGACCTTGAGTTTATATCTCTCTCAAGAGATTCAAGTTTCACCTTTTTTTGTGGGCTTGTTCTATTCAGTCAATGCCATTATTGGCATTATCTTGAGCCAAATTCTCGCAAAATATTCTGATAAGCAAGATGACCGTCGCAAAGTGATGATTGTTTGCTGTTTAATTGCTGTGCTTGGCTGTCTGATTTTTGCTTATAGCCGAAATTATTATGTGTTAATTATTATCGGCACAACGCTATTAGGGCTAGGTTCATCCGCTAATCCGCAATCTTTTGCTTTAGCGCGAGAATATGCTGAAAGTAGTCATCGTGAAGCGGTGATGTTCACCACAATTATGCGAACTCAAATCTCATTGGCTTGGATTGTTGGGCCACCGCTTTCTTTTTTCATTGCGTTAAACTGGGGCTTTGATTACATGTATTTGGTGGCAGGTTCTGCCTTTTTACTGTGTGCAGGTGTCAGCAAATTATTGCCGAAAATTCCTCGTCAAAGTGCGGTTAAAAATCAAGAGGTTTTAGACAATACGCCACCAAGAAAAAGTGTGATTTACTTGTTCATCGCTAACCTATTACTTTGGACATGTAACAGCATGTATCTCATTAATATGCCATTATTTGTGATTAATGAATTACATTTAGACAAAGAACTGGCAGGAACATTAATGGGGACGGCTGCAGGCTTGGAAATTCCTGTGATGATTTTGGCGGGCTATCTCACCAAATATTTCAGTAAAAAACGCTTGATGATGATTGCTTTAATTTCAGGCCTCGCCTTCTATTCAAGTTTATTATTCGCAGAGCAAACTTGGCAGCTTATCGGATTACAAATGCTTAATGCGATTTTTATCGGTATTACGGCTACGATTGGCATGGTGTATTTCCAAGACTTAATGCCGACTAAAATGGGCACTGCCACCACCTTATTTAGTAATGCAGCAAAAAGCAGTTGGATTATCGGAGGACCTATTGCGGGTATTATTGCGGAAATTTGGCATTACAACTCTGTTTTTTATATCGCTGTGGCACTAATTTTTATCAGCGTAGGCTGTATGTGGAAAGTCAAATCAGTTTGATTAACATAAAAAAGAGCGGTCAATTTTGACCGCTCTTTTTACTTTATATTATCGCCATGCTTTGAATTGATTAATCAATCCATTGGTTGAGCTATCATGGCTTGTCACTTTCTCTTTGTCAGCCAATTCAGGAAGAATTCGATTCGCTAATTGTTTACCTAATTCCACGCCCCATTGGTCGAAACTAAAGATATTAAAAATCACACCTTGTGCAAAAATTTTGTGTTCATACATCGCAATTAATGCACCAAGAACAAATGGTGTAATTTTTTGCACTAAAATAGAGTTGGTCGGTTTGTTACCGGTAAAGACTTTAAATGGCACAATATCTTTTACCTCATCCAACGACTTACCGGCTTTCACAAACTCTGCTTCAACTTCTTCTTTGGTTTTACCGAAAGCAAGTGCTTCAGTTTGTGCAAAGAAGTTTGATAACAATTTGCTATGATGGTCACCTAATGGATTATGACTTTGTGCTGGTGCGATAAAGTCACAAGGAATTAACATCGTACCTTGGTGAATCAATTGGTAGAACGCATGTTGACCGTTTGTACCTGGTTCCCCCCAAATAATTGGGCCGGTTTGATAATCACGAATAACATTGCCATTACGATCGACATATTTACCGTTTGATTCCATGTTACCTTGTTGGAAATAAGCCGCAAAACGGTGTAAATATTGGTCATAAGGTAAAATTGCTTCAGTTTGCGCACCAAGGAAGTTGGTATTCCATAAACCGACTAACGCTAATGTCGCTGGGATATTTTTTTCTAATGGTGCAGTACGGAAATGTTTATCCATTTCATGCGCACCACTTAATAGTGCTTCAAAATTATCAAAGCCGATTGAAAGTGCGATAGAAAGACCGATTGCAGACCATAAAGAATAACGGCCACCAACCCAATCCCAGAACTCAAACATGTTGTTTGTATCAATTCCAAATTCTGCTACGGCTTTACCATTGGTTGAAAGTGCGGCGAAGTGTTTTGCCACTGAGCTGTTATCTTTCGCTGCAGCTAATAACCAATCACGCGCAGAATTCGCATTGGTCATAGTTTCTTGTGTGGTAAAGGTTTTAGATGCGACTAAGAAAAGTGTGGTTTCAGGATTTACTTTTTTCAACGTTTCAGCGATATGTGTACCATCTACGTTTGAAACAAAGTGCATATTCAAGTGATTTTTATAAGGACGAAGCGCTTCGGTCACCATATAAGGGCCTAAGTCCGAACCACCGATACCGATATTCACCACATCAGTAATTGCTTTTCCGGTATAACCTTTCCACTCACCTGAAATCACACGCTCACAGAAAGCACTCATTTTTGCTAATACTGCATTCACTTCCGGCATTACATCTTTGCCATCTACATAGACAGGCGTATTTGAACGGTTACGAAGTGCGGTATGTAATACGGCACGATTTTCTGTACGATTAATTTTCTCGCCTGTAAACATAGCATTAATTGCTTCATCTAATGCAGACTCTTTGGCTAATTGACGAAGCAATTTGAGGGTTTCTTGGTTAATTTTATTTTTTGAAAAATCCACTAAGATTTGATTTTCAAAACTTAAAGAATAATCGTTAAAACGATTTTGTTCTTGTTTGAACAAATCAGCAATCGTGGTATTAGCCAGCTGAGATTTATGAGCTTCAAGTGCTTTCCAAGCTTGTGTATTGGTTGGGTTGATGTTTTTCATGAATATTTCCTTTAAAAAATTGAATTCTTTACATTTTTGCTTTCTTACAAAAACAATTAATCGACATATTCTGTTATAACACGCGGCGTTAATTTTGTAATCAATTCATAGCTTAAAATACCACTGTATTTAGCTACCGTTTCAATTGGTAATTCCTTACCCCATAAGATCACTTCATCACCGACTTTATCTTGGCTATCTGGACCTAAATCCACCGTCAGCATATCCATTGAGACGCGACCGACAATAGGAACAATTCGACCATTTAGATAAACTGGCGTACCTTCTGGCACATCACGCGGATATCCATCACCGTAACCAATAGCGACGACACCAATTTTGGTATCTTTCGGACTGGTCCAAATACCACCATAGCCAACAGGTTCACCTTTTTTATGTTCACGTACAGCAAGCAAAGATGACGTTAAATTCATCACAGGAGTTAAACCAAATTCAGCACCGACAGTATCCGTTGGTGAAATACCGTACATAATAATCCCTGGGCGAATACAATCTAAATGGGCTTCTGGCCAGAATAAAATCCCGCCTGATGCAGCAATGGTTCGCTCTCCTGCTTTATCTTTTGTCGCTTGAAGGAAACGATCGAGCTGAACTTGAGTATAATCTGAATCTAACTCATCAGCACGGCTAAAATGACTCACAAAACCTAAGTGCGGTTGAATTTGAGGAAGTTTTTTCAGCTCTTGATAAAAATAATCCACTTCATCAAGTGACACACCTAAACGGTGCATACCGGTATCAATTTTTAACCAGACTTTAATTGGACTTGGTACTACAGCTCGTTTTAATGCTTCAAGCTGTTCACGGTTATGAACCACTGTTTCAATGTTATTTACCGCAATAATCGGTAAGTCTTTTTCATCAAAAAAGCCTTCTAGCAATAAGATCGGTTTAATAATACCGTTGGAGCGTAAAGATAACGCCTCTTCCAAACGTGCTACAGCAAAACAATCCACCATACTTTCTAAAGCGGATGAGACAAATACCACACCGTGACCATATGCGTTTGCTTTTACCACGGCAATAATTTTGCTGTGTGGTGCTTTTTCTTTAATAACTTGTAAATTATGTTTTAGGGCAAGCGAACTGATTTTCGCTGTTGCCGGTTTTACGTTCATTTTTCTAATCCGTTATCTCTTGCCTAATAATCATCTCTGTATTCACGCTGTTCGGCAAGGTTATCAAAGCGTGAGAATTGACCGTTAAATGCTAAACGTACACGACCAATCGGACCGTTACGTTGTTTACCGATAATGATTTCAGCAACACCTTTATCTTCAGAATTATCGTTATACACTTCGTCACGATAAATGAACATAATCAAGTCAGCATCCTGCTCAATAGAGCCTGATTCACGCAAGTCTGAGTTTACTGGACGTTTATCTGCACGTTGTTCCAAAGTACGGTTAAGCTGGGAAAGAGCTACAACGGGGACTTCTAATTCTTTCGCTAAGGCTTTTAAAGAACGTGAAATCTCAGCAATCTCTAAGGTTCGGTTATCTGAGAATGCCGGTGCACGCATTAACTGAAGGTAATCCACCATAATCATGCTCAAACCATTGTTTTCGCGGTACACACGACGTGCTCGAGAGCGCAATTCTGTTGGGGTTAAACCTGAAGAATCATCGATATAAAGGTTATTTTTTTGCTTAAACATCCCAAACACGCTGGCAATTTTGCTCCATTCCGTTTCATCCAAATTTTGACCAGTACGAATTTTGGTTTGGTCCACGCGAGCAAGAGAGGCAATCATACGCATCATGATTTGTTCCGCAGGCATCTCTAAACTGAATACCAACACAGGCTTATCACTTGCCATGGCGGCATTTTCACAAAGGTTCATCGCAAACGTGGTTTTACCCATAGAAGGACGTGCAGCGACAATGATGAGGTCTGAAGGCTGTAAACCTGCTGTTTTCTTATCTAAGTCAACAAAGCCCGTTGTGACCCCTGTCACACCGCTATGATTTTCAAGCTTACTTAAGGTGTCAATTCGAGCAATAGTACTTTCCAACACGCTGATCACATTTTGTGGTCCTTCAGTTGAAGAACTGCGTTTTTCAGCAATAGCAAACACTTCTCTCTCGGCTTCATCCAACACCATTTTGATGTCTTTGCCTTTCGGAGAATAGCTGTTTTCTGCGATACGATTTCCCACAGCAATAAGCTCACGCAAAATCGCTTTTTCACGCACGATTTCAGCATAAGCCAAAATATTAATGGCATTTGGCGTATTATTAGAAAGATCCGCTAAATAAGCAAAACCGCCTACAGAATCACTAATACCTTTCGCTTTAAGGGCTTGATCAAGGGTGATTAAATCAATCGGTGTTTGGTTGCGCATTAATTCTTCCATGGTTTGGAAGATTGCTTTATGCGCAAAAGTATAAAAATCCTCAGCAATCACTCTTTCTGCAATACCATCCCAATGTTGATTACTCAACATAATGCCGCCAAGTACGGCTTGTTCAGCTTCAGTGGAATGAGGCGGGATGCTAACTTGTTCAGTTTTCTGATCTGGAGATTGGATTTGTCTTTGTGATGCCATAAGGATTTCAATTTAAACTAAAAACTGTGCTTATGATACCGCAAATACGAGGTGGTTTTAAGAAAAAAGTGTGGTCAATATTTTCAATATTTTAGATATAAAAAAACGGTGGAAAAATCCACCGCTCTTTTTTATTCATGAATGTTGATTATTCAACAGTTAAAGTTCGACAAACGTTAGTTGTACCTTCTGACTCATCACCCTGTGTTAATAAAACAACATCACCAGAAACTAAATAACCTTTTTCTTTTAATAGGTTAATCGCTGCTTTTGCGCCCGCAGAGCTACGAGATTCACCATCAAAATGAACTGGTGTCACACCGCGGTATAATGCACAACGGTTTAATGTTTCTTGAACACGAGAAAGTGCAAAGATTGGTAAACCTGAGCTGATACGTGACATTAATAATGGTGTACGACCAGAGTGGCTTAATGTAATGATTGCAGCGATACCGTTTAAGTGGTTTGCAGCGTACATTGCTGACATCGCTACAGATTCTTCAATATCTCTGAACTCACGATCTAAACGGTGTTTAGAAACATTGATGCTTGGCATTTTTTCTGCACCTAAACATACGCGAGCCATTGTCGCCACAGTCTCAGCTGGATATTGCCCTGCTGCAGTTTCTGCTGAAAGCATTACCGCGTCAGTACCATCCAATACCGCATTTGCCACGTCCATAACTTCTGCACGAGTAGGCATTGGGTTGCTGATCATTGACTCCATCATTTGAGTTGCAGTAATAACCGCACGGTTTAATTGACGTGAACGACGAATTAATTTTTTCTGTACGCCAACTAATTCTGGGTCACCAATCTCAACACCTAAGTCACCACGCGCAACCATGATGACATCAGAAGCAAGGATGATATCATCCATTGCTGCTTCATCAACAACAGTTTCAGCACGTTCAACTTTAGCAACGATTTTCGCGTCTAAACCTGCTTGTTTTGCTAATTCACGCGCATAGTTTAAATCTGCACTTGAACGAGGGAAAGATACAGCTAAGTAATCTACACCGATACGTGCAGCTGTGATGATATCTGCTTTATCTTTTTCAGTTAATGCATCTGCAGATAAACCACCGCCTAATTTGTTGATCCCTTTATTGTTTGATAATGGACCACCAACTGTCACTTCAGTAAATACTTTTGCACCATCAGTAGAAAGGACTTTTAATTGAACACGGCCATCATCTAATAAAAGAATATCGCCAGGAACAACATCTTGTGGAAGAGTTTTATAGTCTAGACCAACAGCTTCTTGATTACCCTCACCTTTTGGTAATTCCGCATCAAGAATAAATTTATCGCCAACATTTAAGAAAATTTTGCCATCTTTAAAAGTAGAAACACGAATTTTAGGGCCTTGTAAGTCACCTAAAATTGCCACGGTTTTACCTAATTTTTTCGCAATTGAACGAACACGCTCAGCACGGCCGATATGATCGTCTGGTGTACCGTGAGAAAAGTTCATACGCACAACATTAGCGCCTGCTGCGATAATTTTTTCAAGATTGTTATCGCGGTCTGTTGCAGGACCCATTGTACATACAATCTTCGTTCTTCTTAATTTTTTAGACATTATCTAAACTCCACAAATAGTTACAATTTAAAAAAGCTTTTTTAATTTCGGCTCATCCGAGATAAAAACCGTCGCGCATTATACGCTTAAACCACCGCAAAATCAAAACAAGCACTGAGAGTTTTTGCAACAAATTTTGGTTATTTTTTTAGCAGCTAAATTTAACTTAAAACAAATCCCCTTGTTTTCATCATTAAAACTGTTTATCATCTGCCACATCTTTTACGCGACTATAGCTCAGTTGGTTAGAGCACCACCTTGACATGGTGGGGGTCACTGGTTCGAGTCCAGCTAGTCGCACCACCTATCAAAGCCAGTAAATTTCTACTGGCTTTTTCTTTTCCTAAAATTCATTTCAAAAATCAATTACTTATATATAATCAACTTAATCATTCACCAAAATTTCAAACCTCAAATATTGCCAACTTTTAGCTATTTTTGTATATTTCTTGTCGTTAATTACGCCAAAATTACGCCTTATTTGGTCTAATTACACCAAAGCGAGCAGATATAAATAGTTACTGTTGAAAACATGACGGTTAGTACGAAAATACCGTATGTATGTGTGATTGCTGATGACGCCTCTGTAGAACCTCTCATCAAGGATGGAATAACTGAACTACAAGATATTTCAGTACTTGGTAAAGTCTTTTGGCATTCTGTCTTATTTTATAGGAACTAACACTTGGTATGGTGAAGTCATAACTCATGTATGACGTAAATAGCTAAGGATATTGATATGGTAAAAAAATTTGAAGATGTGAAACAATCTATTATTGAAGCGCAATTAGCTTCCATAACTAGCGATAAAATGATTAGTGAAATAACGAGCGGAATGAGTAATGTTATTTCAGCGCATGATATTATCAAGCGCTTAGGAATTACACCAGATGAATTTCAAGAATTAGTCAACTTACCTAATCACTATTTACGAAACACCGGTGGCACATTCGGGGAAACTCTTTATAAATCATCAAGATTATTTGATTCACATATTGAATTGATTAATAGAGACTTGGAAGGTAAAAGCACTTTCCCTAAGCCTGATTTTTACATCTTAGGGAAAGCTAGATGGAAAAAAGAAACCTTTAAAAAGTGGTTAGAAGAACAACACCAATAAAAGAAAAGGCAAGCTAAAAGCTTACCTTTCCTGAACCGCAAAAAAAAACGATTCTCACACTTTACAAAGCGATCCGGCTCCTATGTCCGGGGCTTCGGGTCCATTGCCAGTTCGAGTATTATTACACTAAATAAAATTTGAGTAAAGAAAAAAATATGCTTTCTAAACAAATTATAAGTATTTCAGAAAGTCGGTTGACCGCATATCTATTTTGTTTCTACCAAAACGATAAAACTAAACAGAAAGAAGCGATTGCTGTATATACTGCATTACAACATCGTACTGGAATTTACTTTTCTTTAATACAAGAGATTGAAGTTGCGTTACGAAATGAAATCAGTGAATTGCTTCGTAATATTGCGCCTAATAATGACTTATACAAATTTTTCCATTACTTAGCACAGGATAGCAGCGCCCCTTTAACTGCCGAATCAAAACGTCAGTTACAAAAAGCGATCAACGAATGCAGTAAAAGAAAATATAACGAAAATGACATTATTTCACATATTACTTTTGGTTTTTGGGTCAATCTCTTTGACTATGATCCAAAAAGGAATAAACACGTTGCCTATTGGCAAAAAGTGCTAAAACCTATTTTTAACCATAGATTTAGCAATTTTAAAGAGTTATATAATACATTGAAGCAAGTAATGCGATTTCGTAACAGACTGTATCATCAGGAAATTATATGGAATAAGCGCATCGCAAAAAAACCCAGACACGCTTTGGATAATTTAGAAAAAACCTATAAAAAATTTGAAACCACACTACAAAAAATTGCGCCTGAAAGGTTTATCTTTCGTCAGCTTTCACAAGCTCTAATTTGGCAACGAGATATTTTCTTTGACCAACAAATATTTGATGCTGAAATAACTGTACTCCCTAGACATATCTAAACCGCTACTATGGCGGTTTCCTTTTATTAGATTTCATCACTAATTTCAAGAAATCATTTTCTGATAGTGTTCTTATGCTATAATCTTTAGAGCTCTTTTACTTCCTTATTGCTTAATACTTTCCAATCTAATCGGCTCTTATTTAAATATCTTTGATAAGTAATATATCTTTTTTAGATGCGCCATTAGCCACATCACAAACAAAAGAAGTCACTTTTATTGTTTACTGTTTACAATGACTACGCCAAAATTACGCCAGAATCATATTATCCAACTGATTTATAACAAAATTTAACTGCCAGCTAGTCGCACCATATTACAATCCCAAGCTTTTTAGCTTGGGATTTTTCTTTTTATCCCCTGTTTAATTTGAATAAATTTTTTCTGAATAAAGCATACATACAAATGAAAATAATTTGTATTGATTAACGTAAACGTTTTCGCTATACTTGCGGCTCTTTTATTATCTATCGGGTTATATATCGGAAAACAATTATGAAATTTAAATTAAGCCTTATTTCAACCGCACTTTTGGCGAGTTTCTCCGCTTCTACTTTTGCAGAAACTGAACAAGCCGCAAATACAAACACCGAAGTGCTTGAGCAAATCAATGTTCAAGATACGGGGATTAAACAAAATGGTTATCAAACAACCGGGACATCCGTTGTATCGAAAGCTGAAGTACCTGTATTCGACACACCAAACACAGTAAATATTCTTTCAACCAAACTATTGGAAGATCGCAAACCTGAATCACTCATTGATGCGCTTTATAATGTCAGTGGTGTAAGTCAAGCGAATACATTAGGTGGTATGTTTGACTCTATTCAGAAACGTGGTTTTGGTGGAAACCGTGACAACTCGATTATGCGTAACGGTTTACAAGCTGGCCCAGCTAAAAACTTTAGCGCGACAACTGAAACCGTTGAAGTTTTAAAAGGGCCTGCATCTGTGCTTTATGGTATTCAAGATCCAGGTGGCGTGGTCAATATCATTACTAAAAAACCACAACAAACACCTCGTTATGTCATTGGTGGGACCTTAGGTAATCATAGCCTATGGGGAACACAATTGGACTTCACCGGCGGTTTAGGAAATGGTTTCGCTTACCGCTTTATCTATGATAAACAAGAAAAAGACTACTGGCGTAATTTTGGCAAAGTGAAAAACACGACTTACGCACCCTCTCTTTCTTGGGAAAATGATAAAACTAAAGTGCTTCTTTCTTATGAACACAAAGATATTCTTGAGCCATTTGATCGTGGTACTAATCTTTTAACTGCAACTAATGCATTACCGGATATTCCAGTATCGCGTCGTTTAGATGAACCAAATAATGAAACAACCGCAAAAACCGATAACATTGATTTCAAAATTGAGCACAAATTAAGTGATGGTTGGAAATTAAATGCGGGTTATAGCTACGCTCGTTACAAATATTTCTACGATCAAGCTCGTATTACAAATGTTAACGTTAAAACACGTACAGCCCGCCGTGCAATTGAACAGCAACAAGGCGATCAACGCGTTCATAGCGGTACATTAAATATCGTTGGTGAATTTGGTATTGGTAATATCGCTAACCGCTTTGTAGCGGGTATTGATGCAATGCGTAATATTCGTGATCTTGGACCGATTTATAACAAAGGTATTACAAATTCTGATATCAATATTGATAATCCAAACTATACTAGCCCTGTTGCGGAACATAAAAATGGTAACGGCAACGCCTACCAATATAACTATCTCAAAACTGTTGGTGTTTATATTCAAGATACCGCCTACTTAACAGATAACTTTATCATGACGGGTGGTTTACGTTATGAGTACTTTGATCAATTTGCAGGACGTCATTGCTTAAATGCAGCAAACTGTAAAAAAGGTCAAAATCTAACAAAAACCGGAAATACCAATCAGCACGATGGTAAATTATTGTATCAATTAGGTGCCGTATATAAATTTACGCCACATATTGCGACCTTTGCAAACTACTCTGAGTCTTTCCGTCCACAAATGAGTGTGGCAACACCTGTTAGCGGCGATTTAAAACCAGAACAAGGTAAATCTTTTGAAATTGGTGCAAAATACGAAAACTCAGGTTTCAATGCAACACTAGCATTATTCAATATCAGCAAACGTAATGTAGCTGAGGCTGTTGGTTCTGGTTCAAATGCGCAATTGAATATCGTCGGCAAACAACGTTCTCGTGGTGTGGAATTCGATCTTAATGGTCAAATTACGGATAGTCTAAGCGTAGCGGCTAACTATACCTACACCAAGGTAAAATCACTTGAAAATGAACTTTATCCTGATGCGGTAAATCAACAACTTTCTGGTGTACCAAAACATCAAGCTTCTCTATTCTTAGCTTATAACGTAGGTGAATTTGATTTTGGTAACATCCGTGTTGGTGGTGGTGCTCGTTATTTAGGTTCTTGGCATGCTTATAACAGTGATTACACAAAAGCATACAAATTACCTCATGCCATGGTATATGATGCCTTTATTGCTTACGATACCAAAATCTCTGGCAAGAAAGTGTCTTTCCAACTTAACGGTAAAAACTTAGCAGATAAAACTTACTATCCATCCACCTCTGGTAACGCAACAAACACGTTAATCCCTGTTGCATTAGGTTATGGACGTGAATTTATCTTCAACACGAAAGTTGAGTTTTAATTGAGCGCACAATACGAGGGCGAATCATTTCGCCCTTTTTTCGTTTTTTACTTTATGGATAATCAATGAATTGGCAAACTGAACTTAACTCAAGTTTAAGCTGGATTTTGACCGCACTTTTCTGGGTGATTGTGTGCTTTAGCGTGACGACACTGGTACTCAAACAAACCACATTCGGTCAGAAGTTTTGGCATATTGCATCCCCTTCGATTAATCGCCGTAACAGCATCAAAATCATCGTTATGCTACTGGTGTTGTTTACCATGATTTTGTTAGAAGTGCGTTTCAGCGTACTCAACTCTTTTTTCTATAACGGGCTTTATAGCTCAATGCAGGAATTAGATACGGATAAGTTTTGGTTCTTTGCAAAACTGAATGCCCTCTTAGTATTGGTACAAGTTATCCACTCCATCGCCGATTATTTCTTGCAACAAGTATTTGAAATCCGTTGGTTGGAAAGCTTGAATAAAGTCCTTGTTAAACGATGGTTAGAAAATAAAAAATACTATCGCCTCAAATACGAAAAAGATCTGCCCGATAATATTGATCAACGTATTGAACAAGATGCACGTGAATTTATCAGTAGTACCGTTAAAATTGTGCGGGGAATGATTAATTCGATTCTGACTACCATTGAATTTACCATCATTCTTTGGTCACTTTCTGGTGTGTTGAGTCTTTTCGGCTTGAATATCGAAAAAGGTGTTGTTTTCTTTATTTATGCCTTTATTATCCTCGCAACGTTAATGTCCGTTTGGATTGGTCACCCTTTAATCAAGCTGAATTTTAATAAAGAAAAACTCAATGGTGACTACCGTTATTCTTTAATTCGAGTGCGAGATAATGCGGAAAGTATTGCATTCTATCAAGGTGAACAACAAGAACAGCATTTACTGAAAAACAAATTTGCCGAAATTATTCATAACCGTTGGGCAATTGTGTTGAGAATGTTGGGATTAGACGGCTTTAATGGAAGTGTCACGCGCGTTGCAAAACTCTTACCGTTAATGCTGCAAGCGCCTCGTTTTTTCACCGGACAAATCAAATTGGGCGATATGCACCAAACTGTGCAAGCATTTAACCGATTAATGACCGCACTTTCCTTCTTCCGTTTGTTCTATGAAGAATTTACGCTCTACCAAGCGCGTTTAAATCGTCTTTATGGTTTTATGACTAAGTTGGATGAATTAGATCATTTAGAAATTCATCAACCCATGAAATGTTCTAACCGTGTTGCATTATCAAATTTTGGTATTAAAGATGAGCAAGGCAGATTGTTGCTTAATAACTTAAATATTGAATTAAAAAATGGTGATGCTTTATTAATTCAAGGTCCATCTGGCACAGGGAAAACATCGCTATTAAAAGCAATGGCGGGAATTTATCCTTTTGAGACAGTGGGTCTGGTAGAACATCCTTGTGTGACCAGTTTATTCTTACCACAATGTCCTTATATGCCACAAGGCACGTTACGTGAAGCGATTTGCTATCCAGATATTGATCCTTATCATCCTGAATTGGAAAAAACACTCGCGGATTGCTGTTTGGATAAATACCTTCATAGTCTTGATATAGATAACGATTGGCAATCAATTTTGTCACCAGGTGAATTACAGCGTGTGGCATTTATTCGGATTTTACTGACGAAGCCTGAAGTGGTCTTTTTAGATGAAACCACATCAGCACTTGATGAGCCAACAGAATACCTCCTTTATAAAACAATTAAAGAGCGGTTACCCAATATGATCATTCTAAGTGTCGGCCATCGTGGTACATTACATCAATTCCATAACAAACAATTGGATTTGGCAGTCTGCATCGTCTAAATAACAAAAGGCTAAATTATATTTAGCCTTTTCTTTTTACTACGCCCGTACAATTGCTTAGAACTTGCACAATGCTTGCTACACACCCCAATCCCCCCTATAATTCCCCCAATTTTTCTAATTCCATTTTCACAATGTCAAATAAAACCATTGCAAAAAATACGCTATTTCTCTACATCCGAATGCTTTTCAACATGGGAGCCATGCTGTATATCTCTCGTGTGGTATTACAGGTTTTGGGAGTAGAAGATTTTGGTATCTATAACATTGTGATGGGGGTCGTGGTCTTATTTTCCTTTTTTAATGGCACAATGACCGCCACTACTCAGCGTTTTATTAACGTAGAAAAAGCCTCGAATGACATTCAACGTGTCAATAAAGTCTTTAATATTAGTATCTTAAATCACCTACTCATTATTTTTATCGTATTCGTGTTAGCTGAAACCGTAGGTTTATGGTTTTTAAATCACAAATTGGTGATCCCCGCTGAACGCTTGCAAGCCGCAAATATCGTTTACCAATTAGCATTAATTATTGCCCTTGTTGAAATCATCAAGGTGCCATTTAATGCCATGATTGTTGCACATGAGAAAATGGGATTCTATGCTTGGTTGGGATTAGGTGAAACCATTTTAAAGCTAACTTCTGTCTTTATCTTAAGCCACATCACACATTACGATAAGTTGATTACTTATGGCTGCTTATTGCTTTCAGTCAGTTTAATCGTGCTCTCTCTTTATGTGTTATTCACTAAATATTATTTCAAAGAGGCTGCGCGTTTCCGCTTATATAAAGATTTAAGCAAAACCAAAGAAATGGTGAGTTTTTCCGGTTGGATGCTCATGGGACAAGTTGCTTATGTAGGTTCGACCCAAGGCTTGAATATGGTGTCTAACTTATTCTTTGGTGTGGCAGTCAATGCCGCTGTTGCGATTGCAACACAAGTAGAAGGTGCCGTTTACAGCTTTGTAAATAATTTCCAAATGGCGGCTAATCCGCAGTTAGTCCAATCTTATGCGGCAAAAGATTATGATCGCAATCGCCAATTAATTCTTGGTATTTCAAAATATTCACTTTATTTAATGGCGATTCTCTCTGCGCCTGTATTGTATTTCACCCATACCTTACTGACATTCTGGCTAGGCGATCATCTTCCGCAATATACTGAACAACTTGTACAAGCTATTATTGCTTGCTTATTGATCAGTGCGATGGCAGGGGCATTTTGGATGAGTGCATTAGCGATTGGCACATCTACCGTAAAACAATACAATATCATCGTAGCATTAATCGATCTTTGTACGGTGCCATTAGCTTATTATTTGTTCACACTAGGTTACAATCCAGTATTTGCCTTTGTGGGTAAATTTAGTACGATGGTCATCTCACAAATCTATCGATTATATTTTATTAATAAAAAAATTAAATTTAACCACAAAGAATTTGTCTCATATTTAATGAATGTTGGCGTAGTATTTGGCCTGCTATTAGGTATCATCTATATATCCGATACTACTCGCAGTTATTCTTTATTGGAATTTATTGGACAATCTTTCATCTTAGAAATGGTATTAATCTGTGTCATTTTAATCTTCGGATTAAACACAGCAGAAAAAAATTTCTTGTTTAGCTATTTAAAGAAAAGAGTAAAAAAATGAATCAACTCCTTATTGATTTAAAAAACAAACTGAATCCTATTGTCGAACTGATCAAAGATAAAAACGACGTATTTTATTTTGACTACCCGCTTCATTTGAACGTGGGCGATTTACTGATTTATCACGGAACCGAACAATTTTTTAAAGATCACCACATTAATGTGACCTTAAAACGCTGTGAATACGATTTAGATCTTGAAGAAGTCAAAGCAAAAATTACACCAAACACCACCATCCTTTTACATGGTGGCGGTAACTTTGGTGATCTTTATCCGCAGCATCAAAAAATCCGTGAAGAAATGGTGACGCATTTTCCGAATAATCGCATTATTGTGTTGCCACAAACCGCTTATTTTAAGCACGAAGAAAATCTACAAAAATCAGCCGCACTTTTCCGTAACCACGGTGATTGCCATTTACTGGCTCGTGACGAAAGAACAGCGAATTTATTTGCACAATTTTCTGATCATGTTTATTTATCACCGGATATGGCGCATCAGCTTTATGGCACGATGGAAACTAAGCAAGGCACAACGGGTGAACAACTTTATTTCTTGCGTAAAGATATTGAAGCAAGTGATGTAGAGAAAAATATCCTAGCGCAACTGCCCGCCAACAGCAATGTAAAAGACTGGGAAGACATTCTTTCAACCGAAGATGATGTGGTTTTAGCATTAAGTTGGCGAATGAGTAAAATGGCCAATAAATTTGGTTTAAGTTGGCTAAAAGATCTCTGCCATCAATTCTGGTATGCCTATACTCAGCGCATTGTAAAACGTGTTGCGCAAGTATTCTTATCGAACGACAAAGTGACCACAACTCGCTTACATGGTCATATTTTCTCTTGCTTGTTAGAAATTCCAAATCGTGTTTGCGATAACTCTTATGGCAAAAATAGTAGCTATGCAAAATTATGGACAAAAGAGCTAGATTTCGTTGAATTGGATAAATAATGTTTGAATTGAAAAAACTCATTACCGCTATGATTCTCCCCCCATTTAATATTTTAATTTTATGGGGACTTTCACTTATTCTAGCTAAATTCAATTTTAAAAAATTAAGCCGAATTTCGACCGCACTTGGTTTCTCACTACTCTATCTTTTAAGTATTCCTTACACTGCACAAGTACTTAAAGACAGTCTCATTACTGAAGATCATTTAACACTGCAAGATTATCAACAAGCTCAAGCGATCGTTTTACTGGGTGGTGGTTTACGTGATAGCAAAGAGCTTTATGCGCCATTAGCCTCAACGGGTATTCAACTTGAACGCTTACGTTATGCTGCTTTCTTACAAAAAGAAACGAACTTGCCATTATTAATTACAGGGGCAAGTCCAACAGGCGCTATTGAGGCAAAAATCGCCGCAGAAGAACTTCAAAACTTCTTTAATGTGCCAACAAAATGGATTGAACCTAAAGCACTTACTACTAAAGAAAATGCGCTTTTCACCAAACAGATATTGGAAAAAGAAGGTATTCATAAAATTATTTTAGTCACCAATGAATGGCATATGCAACGTGCAAAATTATTATTCCAACAACAAGGCTTTGATGTGTTACCTGCAAGTGTAGGTGAAGGCATTACGCCCGACAGTTACGGACTCAATATGATGCATTTTATTCCGCAAGGTGGCGCAATTACTAAAAATATGCAATTACTCAAAGAGTGGATTGGATATTGGAAAGAGCGCTAAAGTGCGGTCAAAAGATTACAAATTAGATAATGTTAAGAGGAAGAAAACATGAGTCAAATTACACGCGAACAAATGCTTCAAGTATTCGAAAATCGCTGTTCCACACGTTATTACGATCCGAATAAAAAAATTAGCCAAGAAGATTTTGCGGCAATTTTAGAATTTGCTCGTTTATCACCAAGCTCAGTCGGTTCTGAGCCGTGGAAGTTCTTAGTTATTCAAAATAAAGCATTACGCGATAAACTCAAACCTTTTAGCTGGGGCATGCAATATCAATTAGATGATTGCAGTCATTTAGTGATCATTCTTGCTAAGAAAAATGCTCGATATGATACGCCTTTCTTCCGTGATGTTGCGGTGCGTAGAGGTTTACAAGGCGAGCAATTAGAAAAAGCCTTGGAAAAATATAAAGGCTTACAAGAAGTTGAAATGAAAACTGCAGAAAGCGAGCGTGCATTATTTGACTGGACAAGCAAACAAACCTACATTGCATTAGCGAATATGCTAACTGGTGCTGCCGCTATTGGCGTAGATTCTTGCCCTATTGAAGGCTTTAACTACGATAAAATGAATGAAGTTTTAGCCGCTGAAGGTCTCTTTGATCCAAGTGAATGGGGCGTATCCGTGGCAGCAACATTTGGTTATCGTGCGAGAGACATTACCAAAAAATCTCGTCGACCAATTGAAGAAATCGTCACTTGGGTTGAATAATCCATTTTCAAATAAATGGGCAGCAAACGCTGCCCTTTTCTTTATCCACCAAATAAGGCTGCGCCACCTGTTACAGCCCCCATCGTGCCATATAACAAGCTTAGTGCAAAAAAGATCATCATTGCACCCGCAATACATTTGATCATGGCTTCGCCTTTTTGATTAGAACCCGCTAAACCATACCAATGGCCTAAGCGAGTCGCGACATTTCTCGCATAGCGTACTAACGCTGCAAAAAGCGAAAGCATTAATCCTGTCCCCAAAGACATGGCAAAAGTAGCTAAAATTCCCCACCAATAAAGATCCAGCATATAGGCGAGAAAAAGCACAAAAATTGCGCCACTACACGGTCGCATACCAATAGTTAAAATCACTAAGAGTTGAGATTTTAAATCACTCGATTGCTTAAGCTGTTGATCATTGGGTAGATGTTGATGCCCACAACTACATTGCGCTTGGCTTGCTTTTCCTTGTTCATATCGAAATGGCGAAGCTGCTCCAATCTGTTTCGGTAATGATTGAATAGATGTGATACGAAAAGATTGTTTTTTCTTTAAACCTTTCAAACCTTGAGCAATCCAATAAAGTCCTAACAACAATAATAAAATGAGTGCGCTACGCTCCAGCCATAACTGACTAAGTTTAAAATATTTAGAAGAAAGATTAAGTATCACTACCACAATGGAGGTTGCCGCAACTGCGACAAAACCTTGCATGAGAGAGGAAAGCAAACTTAAGCGTACGCTGGTTTTAAGCTGGCTTTCGTGAGTAGAAAGATAACCAGCGATAATAAATTTCCCATGCCCAGGTCCTAATGCATGTAATACACCATAAGAAAAGGCGGCAAAAATCAACCACAATCCTGCTGTAGATGAATGTGCTTGAATTTGGCGTAGATTTTCAGAAATCAGCTGATTAAAGGCTTTTTGCCAATCGGCTACTTGCACAAAAAGCCAAGGTAGCAAGGCGAAAATAATCGCTAATAAGCCGATAAAGAGTGCGGTCAATTTTAACTTCATTTTTTTATTCACATTTAATTTTTACTTTCTGCGCAAACAATACACCAAGAGAATCATCCTCATTTTTTTGCGATTTATCCAATGATGAAGCGTAGGATTTAATTTTTTCATCCACATTAGGTTCAAGCACTTCCCCTTTGCAGTTTGCAGGAAGTGCTGAAAAATCAACCGCTCTTTTACCTATTTCAGCATAACGCATTGCCACATAATAGGTGCTGTCATAAGTCATTAGCGTAAATTCATTATTTTGCAAAGTCTGTGGCTGAGCTAAAAGAAAATCAAAATAATACTCCACCTCATTTCCTTTAACACGCATGCCATAATTTTCAGGCTGTTTTTTATATTTAATTTTGTGATTTTCTTTATCAAAGACATAACTAAAGTAATGCTCATTCACGACATTCGTCATCACTTCATCAATGAGTTTTTGTTTAGCCGCTTTATCGCCTTTTGCCTGCATCACATCATACAATACGGCTGAAGAGCTGGCTTCATCCAGTAACCATTGAGTCGAAAAACCAATTAATTGATTATCTTTCACTAACGGTTTGGTTTGCATATCAATAAAGGCGTGAGGATGAGCAAGAACCGAAAAAGGAGAAATCAGCGATAATCCTAGGAGTAATTTTTTAAACATAAATAAGAATAAAGTGGGCTAAATAATTGAATAGACAGATTTTATCACAAGCAGTTCCTAATCAAAATCGAATAAAAATCGATCTAAACGTAAAAAATCCTGTGATTTTCTTGATTTGTATCAACAAATTCTTCATTCGTATTTCCCTTATAACTGAAATTTATGTACTATTTGTCTCGTCAAGTGATTGCTTGATATTCATAAAGTTCCTAAATAAAATAATCATAAATATAGCTAAACTACTTTCCTACCACCCTATATGGGTGGTTTTTTTTGCCTTTCAAATAGCTTATTCCCTAAACATCAAGTAAAATAGCCGCACTTTTATTTATAACATCGAGAAAATTATGTCAACGCAATTTGTATATACGATGCACCGTGTCGGCAAAGTGGTGCCACCGAAGCGTCATATTTTGAAAGATATTTCTTTAAGCTTCTTCCCTGGTGCAAAAATCGGGGTTCTGGGCTTAAATGGTGCGGGTAAATCAACCCTCTTACGCATTATGGCGGGCGTGGATAAAGAGTTCGAAGGTGAAGCTCGTCCACAACCAGGTATTAAGATTGGTTATCTTCCACAAGAACCAAAACTTGATCCGCAACAAACTGTACGTGAAGCGGTAGAAGAAGCGGTTTCTGAAGTAAAAAATGCACTGACTCGTTTAGATGAAGTCTATGCACTTTATGCTGATCCTGATGCGGATTTCGATAAACTAGCGGCTGAACAAGCGAACCTTGAAGCCATTATTCAAGCACATGATGGGCATAATTTAGATAACCAATTAGAACGTGCAGCAGATGCATTACGTTTACCAGATTGGGATGCAAAAATTGAGCATTTATCAGGGGGCGAACGTCGTCGTGTCGCACTTTGTCGCTTATTACTCGAAAAACCAGACATGCTCTTATTAGACGAACCAACCAACCACTTAGATGCAGAATCTGTAGCATGGTTAGAGCGTTTCTTACATGACTACGAAGGTACCGTTGTGGCGATTACCCACGACCGTTACTTCTTAGATAACGTTGCGGGTTGGATCTTAGAGCTTGACCGTGGTGAAGGTATTCCTTGGGAAGGCAACTACTCTTCTTGGTTAGAGCAAAAAGAGAAACGTTTAGAACAAGAACAAGCAACTGAAAATGCGCGTCAAAAATCAATTGCGAAAGAGTTAGAATGGGTTCGTCAAAATCCTAAAGGTCGCCAAGCGAAAAGCAAAGCACGTATGGCGCGCTTTGATGAATTAAACTCTGGCGAATATCAAAAACGTAACGAGACAAACGAACTCTTTATTCCACCTGGTCCACGTTTAGGTGATAAAGTGATCGAAGTGCAAAACCTCACCAAATCTTACGGTGATCGCACTTTAATCGACGATTTATCATTCAGCATTCCAAAAGGGGCTATCGTGGGTATTATCGGAGCGAATGGTGCAGGTAAATCTACCCTATTCCGTATACTTTCAGGTCAAGAACAACCAGATAGCGGCTCAATTACAATGGGTGAAACTGTGGTACTTGCCTCTGTCGATCAGTTCCGTGACTCAATGGATGATAAGAAAACCGTATGGGAAGAAGTGTCTAAGGGACAAGATATTCTCACTATTGGTAACTTTGAAATTCCAAGCCGTGCGTATGTTGGACGCTTCAACTTCAAAGGCGTAGATCAACAAAAACGTGTGGGCGAATTATCGGGTGGTGAACGTGGTCGTTTACACTTGGCTAAACTTCTACAACGTGGTGGTAACGTACTGTTATTGGACGAACCGACCAATGACTTAGATGTTGAAACCTTACGTGCGTTAGAAAATGCGATCTTAGAATTCCCTGGTTGTGCAATGGTGATTTCCCATGACCGTTGGTTCTTAGACCGTATTGCGACTCATATTTTAGATTACGGTGATGAAGGTAAAGTAACATTCTACGAAGGTAACTTCTCAGACTACGAAGAGTGGAAAAAGAAAACCTTAGGTGAAGCCGCAACACAACCACATCGTATTAAATATAAGCGTATTGCAAAATAAGAAATTAAAGTGCGGTCACTTTTGACCGCATTTAAATATCCTCAAGGAAAATATATGAAAAAATTATTTTTGATTTCTGCCTCTATTCTTAGCTTAACTGCTTGTGTTTCGACCGAATTATCAAATCAAAATCAGCCTTATGACGCCTCAAAAGATGCTCGTATTCGATTATACGGGCAGAATGGTAGACCTTCTTATTTAACTGTAAATATTGATGGTAAAAAGGAAAAAGTTACTATTGGTGGCGGATTAGGACAAGCATTTAGTTCAATGGTTGGAGCAAAAAGCAACGAAAGTATAGGTATGCCAGCAACAGAATTAAGCAAAGATCCTTCTGCTCATTCAAAATTTTTATCTGGTATATTTTTCAAAGAATTTGTTATCCCTGCTAATAGTGAAGTAACTGTTCAAAATGAAATTATTCCATTAGATCATTCGCATACTCACTATACAACTACTGAAAAAATTACAACTATAATAAAAGGAAAAAGCTGTAAAGGTAACATGATTAGTTTTATTCCTGAGGCTGGTAAAAATTATGAAGTTGCGCCAATAAGTTCTGATAGAGAATGTGGTGTTAGTCTTTATGAAATTAAATAAAATATAAAAATACGGTATCTCTACCACATTTTTATTCAGGAGTGACTATGTTAGTTTATTTGCACATTGTTTGTGCATTTTTAAGTTTAGGATTATTAATTATCCGTGGGGGAATGCAATTAAGTGGGAAAGATTGGCGAGCGATTAAGCTGCTAAAAATTTTACCGCACTTAGTTGACACACTTTTAATCGCGAGTGGCTTAACGATTTTTTTCTTGGTCGGTTATCAGTTACAAAGCTGGCTCATCATGAAAATTATCATGCTTGTGCTTTATATTTTCTTCTCGGCTAAATATTTTAGTCGCAAAGCTACAAATCCAAATAATGTATTTCTGGCATTTGCTGTATTAAGTTTCTTGGGCGCAATTTTCTTTGCTTACCAACCAGACTTCATGGAAAGTTAATCATAAAAAAATCCATCTTCAATTGAAGATGGATTTTTTATTTTATCTTAGCCACCCGCTAATTTTACTTTAAACCCTTTTTGTTCTAAAAGTTGTTTTAGTAAATCACGTTTTTCGCCTTGAATCTCAATATTGCCGTCTTTAACTGAACCACCACAACCACACCGCTTTTTAAGTTCAGCCGCTAACTTTTTCAATTCATCATCTGATAAATCTAGCCCTGTAATCACTGAAACGCCTGCGCCTTTTCGACCACTGGTTTGTTTTTGTATGCGAACCACACCATCACCTTTAGGGCGTTGTACTGGTTGCTTTTGCTCTTTAATTCTACCTACTTCGGTAGAATAAACTAAAGTACTCTCTGTCATATTACGAAAGTGATGAATTAATTGAACGAAGCACTTCTGCTGGATTGTCAGCTTGCGTAATTGGGCGACCAATCACCAAATAATCAGAACCAGAACGAATAGCCGCAGTAGGAGTCATAACGCGACGTTGATCACCAAAATCACTTCCAATTGGGCGAATCCCCGGTGTGACTAATTTAAAATCAGGACCACAAGCATTACGTAAAATCTCCACTTCTTGTGGTGAACAAACGACGCCATCTAATCCCGCTCGCTGGGTTAAATGTGCAAGACGTAAAACATGCTCAAGTGGTGAAGAGTTAATACCGATTTGTAATAAATCCAAATCTTCCATACTGGTCAATACGGTTACTGCGATTAATAAAGGCGCATCTTTTCCATAAGGCTCGAGAATTTTCTTCGCCTCTTCCATCATTTTCAGACCACCGCTAGCATGGACATCAACCATCCATACCCCTAAATCAGCCGCCGAACGCACAGCTCTTGCCACAGTATTAGGAATATCATGAAATTTAAGATCGAGGAAAACATCAAATTGACGCTCGTGTAATTGCTTAACGAAATTCGTTCCCAGCGTGGTAAACATTTCTTTACCCACTTTTAAGCGGCATAAGCTTGGATCAATTTGATCCACGAGGGATAGCGCTTGTGCTTCCGTTTCGTAATCCAATGCAACGATTACTTTGCTATTCATAATTTTACCTCACTGTGTCAATTAATTATGTTCTGGTTTGATGGATTCCCACTGTTTGCAAGAAGGACAATTCCACATTAATTTATGGGTCTGATAACCGCAATTTGAGCAACGGTAACCAAAGCCTTGCTTAATTCTCTCACCGACCATTTTATGTAGCAAAATTAAGCTTTCTTTACCTCGCCCTTCCTCTGCATCATCAATTTGGAATTGAATAAAACGGTGGAAAATAGATGTACTCGGATGTTTTGTTAACTGCTGATAAAGTTTTGATTGTGCAGCACTCTTACCATCTTTCTCTTCAATCACGCTTGCCAACATTAAATCAACTTTAGTATTGTTAACCTGCTGACTGGCTCGAATTAGAAATAACTCAAAGTTATCTCTCTCTCCTAATTCATCATAACAATATTTGAGCGTTTTCAGCACTTCACCAATATAAATTGGGTTTTGATTAAGAATATTCTCTAAAAAATGAATAGCTTGACGATAGTTTTTATTAGCCATTTCTAAATCAGCAAGCAGCATTGATGCTCTCACACTGGTTGGAGATACATTCAGCGCTTTTTGTAAAATACTACGTTTTTCGACCGCACTTTCAAGTTCACCGCTTAAGGCATATTCACAATAACATTGTGCTAATTCCACATTATTTTCTTTAGGTGAGATCTTGGCAAGCTTCTCTGCGATATTAACCGCTTTTTTCCATTCTTTTGTTTTTTGATAAATCACCAAAAGCTGTTGCAGTGCATTTTCAGCAAACTCTGGTTCATCCACCATAATGATGTAAAGCGCTTCAGCGCGGTCATAAAAACCGACGGTCATGAAATCTTTGGCAAGTTGCTGTTTAGCTAATAATTTTTGTTCGAAAGAATAATTGGGACTACGATCGAGGGCTTGATGAATGCGTAAAGCACGATCCACTTCGCCTCGAGAACGGAAAAGATTACCGAGCGTTAACTCAGCTTCAAACTGTGAGTCGCTTTCAATTTCATTTTCTGTTTCTTGTTTTTGTAACATATCAAGAAACAAATCAACGGCTTTATCCGTTTGATTAGAAAGCAAAAAATTGACTCCCGTGACATAATCACGGGAGAGTTTATTACTAATATCTTCCTGATCTTTCTTGGCACTCCGATGCCCCATATACCAACCATAAGCGGCGGCTATTGGCAGAAGCAGAAAGAGTAATTCAAGCATTATACTGCCTTATCGCGAGTAGTCGTTAATTCGTTAATTTGTAATGTTTGACGTTTAACTTGACGCGCTAACGACATATTTTTGAATTTTAATTTTAAGTAGAAGAATCCAGTAATTAACCAACCTAAAATTAATCCAAAACCAAATAAAATCGCGACTAGCGTTGAAAGTTTGAATTGGCTTTCAGCAACAATGTAGTTAAAGGTGATTACTTGATCATTATTCGCCCCTATAGTTACCGCAACGATTACGATAGCTAGCACAATAATGAGTCCAAGAATATATTTAATCATCACAATCTCCTTGTTAAGAATAGTTTCATTATGCCAAAATTTGTAATAAAAAACGACACCTAAGTGTCGTTTTATTGATATCAATTGCATGTTTAAGCAAAAATATTTACGCGATCTTTTAATTCTTTACCTGCTTTAAAGTGCGGCACAGATTTAGCATCTAATTTTACAGAATCACCGGTTTTAGGATTACGGCCCACTCGCGGTTGACGATGGTGTAAAGAGAAGCTACCAAAACCACGTACTTCAATACGATTCCCCTCTTCTAAAGATTGTGCAATAAGTTCAAGAATATCCTTTACAATACCTTCTACTTCTTTTGCGGATAAAGTTGGGTGCTTTGTTGATAGATTTTCAATTAGTTCAGATTTAGTCATCGTCAACTCTCCTTTAAATTTATACTTAAACTTGTTATTAAGACTTACAGGTAATGCATTAGTTCATAATAAATTACCGCTAAATCCTTGTTAATTATAGCTGGTAGTAATAAGGCTGAGTCAATGACCCAGCCTTATTCATGTGAATTAATTATTCACCTTTAGCTGCTTTGAAAGCTTCAGCCATTGCATTTGGAATAGCAACATCTTCTTGTTTGGTATTCACGTTTGCAACTGCAGCTGCTTCTTCAGCTTGATCTTTCGCTTTTACAGATAAGTGAACGATACGTGCTTTACGATCAACACCTGTGTATTTCGCTTCAACTACATCGCCTGCTGCAACTTCGTTTGTTAAGTCTGCTGCACGGATATAACCTTCAACGCCACCTGCTAATTCAACTTTAGCACCTTTAGCGTCAGCTTCAACAACAGTTGCAGAAATTACAGCACCTTTTTTGTTGATCGCTACGAAGTTGTTGAATGGATCATCTTCAAGTTGTTTGATACCTAAAGAAATACGTTCTTTCACTGCATCTACTGCTAATACTACTGCAGAAACTTCGTCACCTTTTTTGTAGTTACGAACTGCTTCTTCACCTGCAACATTCCAAGAAATGTCAGATAAGTGAACTAAACCGTCGATTCCACCTTCAAGACCGATAAAGATACCGAAATCAGTGATTGATTTAATTTTACCAGTAACTTTGTCACCTTTGTTGTGAGTTTCAGCGAATTGAGTCCATGGGTTAGGTTTGCATTGTTTTAAACCTAAAGAAATACGACGACGTTCTTCGTCAACTTCTAACACCATTACTTCAACTGTATCGCCAAGGCTTACAACTTTAGATGGGTGGATGTTTTTGTTAGTCCAATCCATTTCAGAAACGTGAACTAAACCTTCAACACCATCTAAGATTTCAACGAAACAGCCGTAGTCTGTTAAGTTAGTTACTTTACCAGTTAATTTGCTGTTTACTGGGTGATTTTCAGCAATAGCAACCCAAGGATCTTGACCTAATTGTTTTAAGCCTAAAGATACGCGAGTACGATCTTTGTCAAATTTTAATACTTTAACAGTTACTTCGTCGCCTACATTCACGATTTCGCTTGGGTGTTTAACACGTTTCCAAGCCATATCAGTGATGTGTAATAAACCGTCAACGCCACCTAAATCTACGAATGCACCGTAGTCAGTTAAGTTTTTAACGATACCTTTAACTTCTGAACCTTCAGCTAGGTTCTCAAGGATTTGTTCACGTTCTTGGCTGTTTTCAGATTCGATCACTGCACGACGAGAAACAACAACGTTGTTACGTTTTTGATCTAATTTGATTACTTTGAATTCTAATTCTTTACCAAGTAGGTGATCAGCTTCACGTGCTGGACGTGTATCAACTAATGAGCCTGGTAAGAATGCACGAACACCGTTTAACTCAACTGTGAAACCGCCTTTCACTTTGCCGTTGATTAAACCGATAACGGTCGCTTTTTCTTCGTAAGCTTTTTCTAATTCAATCCAAGATTCGTGACGAACAGCTTTCTCACGAGAAAGTTTAGTTTCGCCGTAACCATCTTCAACTGCATCTAAAGCTACGTTTACTGTGTCGCCAACTTTAACTTCAAGTTCACCTTGAGCGTTTTGGAATTCAGCAACAGGAATTGCAGATTCAGATTTTAAGCCTGCATCAACAAGTACAAAGCCTTTTTGAATAGCAACAACAGTACCGCTAACGATTGAACCTTGACGGGTTTCAAGGCCTTTTAATGATTCTTCAAAGAGTTGAGCAAAAGATTCTGACATATAAATAATCTTCTTAATTTAAGTTAATAACATCCACATTAAGATCCATAAAATGCGGGGTTGAGGATAAATGTCTATTCTTCCTTGAATAAACAGTTAAATCGAAATTGACGCTTTTTCTTGAATATAAACAAACGCTTGAGCAATGACTTCATCAATACTCAATGTTGTACTATCCAACAATAAAGCATCATCAGCCGGTTTCAATGGCGCAACCTCGCGATTTCTATCGCGAAAATCACGTTCTTGTATCTCGGCTAAAATCTGTGCAAAGTTACCATTAATTCCCTTATTTTGCAACTGTTTATAGCGTCTTTTTGCACGTTCTTCTGCACTCGCGTCTAAAAACAGTTTAACTTGTGCATTTGGGAAAACTACCGTCCCCATATCTCGCCCATCCGCAATCAGGCCATCATTTTTACCAAAATCCTGTTGAAGTTGCAGTAAAGCTGACCGCACTTTAGGAAAAACGGCCACTTTTGACGCAGCTTCCGCCACTTCTTGCGTACGGATTAAATGACTCACATCCATCCCACCAAGAAGCACATTTACTTCACCATTTTTCGGAATGAACTGAATATCTAAATGACGGGCTAACTCCGCTAATCCTTCTTCATCGGTTAAATCTGCATGACGTTTCAACGCAGCTAATGCCGTCACGCGATAAATGGCACCACTATCTAATAAGGTAAAACCTAACTTCTCTGCTAATGCATAGCAAAGTGTTCCCTTTCCTGCCCCACTTGGGCCATCAACGGTGATAATCATACCCATAAATTACCTCTTATAATCTATCTATCATGCCCAACACTAATGCAGAGGATTGTTTTGCTGCAAGTGGGAGAAATTCTTCAAATGACATACTCGCTTCGCCATCGCCTGCATCAGAAATAGCTCGAACAACCACAAATGGTACGTTAAAGGCATGACAAACTTGTGCAATTGCTGTTGCTTCCATTTCTACCGCTCTCACATTAGGGAAATCAGCTTTAATTTGAGCAATTTTTTCTTCGCTATTAATAAAGCTATCTCCCGAGCAAATTAAACCACGTTTTACATTTTGTCCTTGTGACTGTGCAATTTCATCGGCTAAATCGGCTAATTGTTGATCAGAAAGGAAAGCTGCTGGATTTGCGGGTAACTGACCTTTTTCATAGCCAAATGCCGTCACATCAGCATCGTGATAGCGGGTTTCATCGGAAATAACGATATCTCCTACCTTTAAGCCTTTTGCCACACCTCCTGCTGAGCCGGTATTTAAAACCACATCCGGTTTAGCCAATTGTAATAAAGCGGTAGTGCCAATAGCCGCGGCGACTTTACCAATCCCAGATTGCAATAATGCGACTTCTTTACCATTAATTTTGCCTTCAAAAATAACCGCGCTTGCCACTTTTGTTTCTCTTTTATCTGTCATTAATTGGGATAAAATTTCCACTTCTTGTGCCATTGCACCAACAATCCCGATTTTCATTATTTTTTCCTTTCTTGTTCGAGTTTATTCACTAAGAAATCTAATACTGCTACGCCATAATCATCGTTATACAGCGTACTCGCGGTGAGAACATATTTTCCGCCCACAACCACATAAGGGAAAGTAAAGACACCATATTCTTCTGTCAAATAAATGGCGTTACTCACATCCTCTTTCACTTCTTTGGAATGGACGACTTTATTAAATTCAGCTTTACTAATCCCTTGTGAGACAACCCATTCACGCATCTTATCTAATGTGGATAATTCGGTATAGCGCGCCTTTTCAGAGGTTTCAAATAACAGCACATCTGACAGCTCGTCCACTTTTAAACGCTGTAATGTATAGAATATTGTCGCTGAAAATTTAGCTTCATTTGTGGCGACTGGATGCTCTTCTAATGCGACTTTATTCGGACGAATTTGGCTATAAAGTTGCAAAATATCTTGAGCAGAAGAACAAACTCGGCAGTCATAATCAAAGAAAAATTGGATAGGGATTTTACGATCGTTTCTTTTGGCTTGTTCAATGGGTTCTTGGTATGAAAAATAATCTCGACCATCTTCAAACTGTGTCACATTCGCTGGTGGTAAGTGCGGTGAATTTTTGGCAGAAAAATCCTTTGCATTGACTTCACCAAATGCGACATTTGTCACACTCAGCAATATCATTGCAAAGGGTCCTTTCAATAATTTATTCTGCCAAACTTTTTTCATAAATTAACCAATTGGTTCAATATAATCGACTAATAATTGGAGGTTTCGATTTCCACGAAACTCATTAATTTCTAACTTATAAGCAAATTTTGCCTGCTTAATCGACAAATCGGGATAATACCGAGTATCAATATTAAACGCAATGGCATCTAATAATGGACCACCATTTTTAGGCTCAACAAGCATTTTTAAATGATTTTGATTTTGCCCGATAGTTCGTTGCTCAAAAATTTTAAATTCACCATCAAAAACAGGCTCAGGAAAAGCTTGTCCCCAAGGTCCGCCAGATTTTATCACTTCTGCCGTTTCAATACTAAATTCATTTGCTTGAAGTTCGCCATCCGTCCAAATCACACCTTGTAATTGATCTTCATTTAACCAATCTTGCACCGTTTGATTAAAAATCTTTTGAAAATCAGGGAAAAAGCTTTCTTTAATGCTTAATCCTGCCGCCATAGCATGGCCACCAAATTTTAAAATCATATCCGGATGTTGAGAATGAATACGCTCTAATACATCGCGCATATGCAATCCTTCAATTGAACGCGCAGAGCCTTTTAAAATACCTTCTTGATCTTGCGCAAAAGCAATGACTGGTCGATGGTATTGATCTTTGATTCGAGAAGCCACAATACCTAATACACCTTGATGCCAATCTGGCTGGAATAAGGCGATCCCCATCGGTAATTCATCAGAAAGTGCGGTGAGATTTCGGCAAATTTCTAAGGCTTCTAACTTCATGCCTTGCTCAATTTCTTTTCGAGCCTGATTTAAACTGTCCAAATCTAAGGCTTGGGCTCTTGCCTCTTGCATGCTTTCTGCAAGTAATAACTCCACACCGACAGACATATTATCTAATCGACCAGCTGCATTTAAACGTGGGGCAATCGCAAAGCCCAAATCAGCCGAGCAAAGTTTTTCGACTTCTCGATTAGCTACTTCAGCGAGAGCAATAATTCCTGGTCGACAACGTTTCGCACGAATTCTCATCAACCCTTGATGGGCTAAAATACGGTTATTTTGATCAAGGGGAACGACATCCGCAATTGTGCCGAGCGCGACTAAATCCAGTAATTCAGTAAAATTAGGCTGTGTTTCAGCCGTAAAAATGCCCAACTCGCGAAATTTGGCACGTAAAGCGAGCATTAAATAGAATGCTACGCCTACGCCGGCTAAACATTTTGAAGGGAAATCACATTGTTGCAAATTTGGATTAACAATGGCATCAGCATTCGGCAGTATTTCTGGTGGCAAGTGATGATCGGTAATCAACACCTTCACACCCTGCTCTTTTAAATACGCCACACCCTCAAAAGACGATACCCCGTTATCCACCGTCATCAATAACTGCACGCCTTTTTCCATTGCCATCTTAGCAACAGGTACACTCAAACCATAGCCTTGCTCAAAACGATTTGGCACTAGGTATTCCACATCAGTAAAGCCCAGCATACACAAAGCTAATACTGAAAGCGCCGTACTGGTTGCCCCATCTGCATCAAAATCACCGACGATAACAATCTTTTGTTGCTGTTGATAAGCAGCAACCAATAAATCTACGGCGTGTTGAATACCGTGTAATTGATTGGGATTCAGCATTGATTGCAAAGTGCGGTCTAATTCTTGGCTATTTTTAATATGGCGAGAACGATAGAGACGATCGAGTAATGCATTATCTGAAACAGAATTTCCGGCAGGAATTTCACGACGTTTGATGAGTTTTTTCACGGTATTTTGTTATTTAAAATTATCATCCAAAGAAATTACAATATGCACTTTGATGATATAAATATTTAAAGGGCGTATACAATACGCCCTCACTACTAAAAATTATTGTGCTGATTCCTTCAAAGCAGCTAATAAATCTTTGGGTTTTAAATATCCCCCAATCAATTCACCTGTTGAAGTCACAATACTTGGTGTACCTTGCACACCGAGTTGTACACCTAAATCATAGTGTCTTTTCACAATGTTAGGTGTTTTTAATTCTTTCGGTAAGTTACCTTTTTCTGCTTCGTTCAATGCAAATACAGGATCTTTCGATGTCCAAATTGCTTCCATTTGGCGAGCGGTTTCATTCATTCCAGCACGCGGGAATGCAAGATAACGAACAGTAATACCTAAATCATTATATTCTTTCACTTGTTGATGAAGGATATGGCAATAATGACAAGTAATATCCATAAATACGGTCACAACATATTTTTCATTTTTTGCAGGATAAACGATCATTTCGCTTTTTAATGCATTCACTTTATCCGCTAAAAGTTTACCCGCTACATCAACTGGACCTTTATTTGTTAATTCATACATTTTGCCTTGCAAAACATATTGACCATTTTCGCTCACATATAAAATACCTTGATCAGTCACAGCTGTTTTAAGGCCTTTTACCGGTGAATCTTTCACATCAATATTTTTCGCACCTAATGCCTGTAACTTCGATTTAATCTCAGCATCACTCGCCATTGCAGTGGCAGAAGCAGTGATTAAAAGTGCGGTGAGTAATTTCTTCATATTTCTTTGTTCCTAAATTTATGAAAATAAGCGCAAATTATAAAGTAATTGAGAATTTATGCAAAATTGTTATTCCTAAAAAATAACCAACTAAAAACCTCAATTAAATAGTTGACGAAATTACTACATTTTTTTACAATGCGCAACGTACCCATGTAGGGGTACAAATTTTATTTTATTCAAAAGAGGTTATCTCAATGAAAAATTTATTAAAAATGACAGCTATCGCAGCATTAACTTTCACTTCTATCAGTGCATTTGCTGCATCTCAACAAGCTGAAGAAGTGAAAAAGTTTCAAGCGTGGGAAGAAATAGCGAGTAAAAAACTTGAAGCTCGTTTTGATGCAATTTCTGTTGCATCTGCAAATAGCAATGCGACCGAAACTGAAGCGGCTGTTGCAGCATTTGATAAACAAGCAGCAGAAAATGTGGCAGAATTAGAAGCCTTGGGAATTAAAAGTGAAGAAGTTTCACCACTTGTTTCTATGTATAAAGAATACGTAGATGCTGAAAAAGAAGTGGCCAAACTAATTTTGTCTCAAGTAAAATCACCATCTCTTGACAATGCTGGTAAAGTTCCTGAAGCTGTCGCAAAAGCAAACCAAAAGGATGATGCAATTGACAAATTAGCAGATCAATTAGAAGAAAAATTCCCTGCTGAAGAATAATTTTATTCTTTTTAATCATACTTAAACCTTATTTATTTCTGAAATAAATAAGGTTTTTTGTTTCTCTATAATCTACCCAACCCTAAGCATATCCTTTATAATTCCATCTCCAATTTAGCTTAAAAACTCATTTAGTCATTATGTTTGAAATCAATCCAATCAAAAACAAAATCGCTGATCTTTCCGAGCGCACTTCTGTGCTTCGGGGGTATCTTTGACTTCGACGCAAAAGTTGAGCGTTTAGAAGAAGTTAATGCCGAATTAGAACAACCCGATGTGTGGAACGAACCTGAAAAAGCCCAAGCGCTTGGGAAAGAACGCGTTTCACTTGAACAAGTGGTTGATACCATCAAGAGTTTAGAACAAGGTTTAGAAGATGTTGAAGGACTGCTTGAGTTAGCTATTGAAGCGGAAGATGAAGAGACCTTCAATGAGGCCGTTGCTGAATTAGATGAGCTTGAACAACAACTTGCAAAACTCGAATTCCGACGCATGTTTAGCGGTGAACATGATGCATGCGATTGTTATGTCGATTTACAAGCAGGTTCTGGTGGAACAGAAGCGCAAGACTGGACGGAAATGTTACTTCGCATGTACCTTCGCTGGGCAGAAAGCAAAGGCTTTAAAACTGAATTAATGGAAGTATCCGATGGTGATGTGGCGGGTTTAAAATCAGCGACAATTCGTGTCAGTGGTGAATATGCTTTCGGTTGGTTACGTACGGAAACCGGTATTCATCGTTTAGTGCGCAAAAGCCCATTTGACTCCAATAACCGTCGCCATACATCATTTGCAGCGGCTTTCGTTTATCCTGAAATTGATGACGATATTGATATTGAAATCAATCCAGCTGATTTACGTATTGATGTTTACCGTGCATCCGGTGCGGGTGGTCAGCACGTCAATAAAACCGAAAGTGCGGTGCGAATTACTCACATGCCAAGTGGGATTGTCGTGCAATGTCAAAACGATCGTTCTCAGCACAAAAATAAAGATCAAGCCATGAAGCAGTTAAAAGCGAAATTGTATGAGCTTGAGTTACAAAAGAAAAATGCAGACAAACAAGCGATGGAAGATAATAAATCTGATATCGGTTGGGGCAGCCAAATTCGTTCTTATGTGTTAGATGATGCGCGTATCAAGGATCTCCGTACAGGCGTTGAAAATCGTAATACGCAAGCCGTGCTAGATGGCGATCTTGATCGCTTTATTGAAGCAAGCTTGAAAGCGGGACTTTAATCATCTCTTTTATACAAAAAAAGTGCGCTCAATTTTAACCGCACTTTTTTATTACACTTCTTCTTTTTCCTTCACTTTCGTCTTGCCAAGTACCGTATCTTTCATCACCGTGAGCAATTCTTTTTGAACATGAGAAAGCTTTGGCTTTTCTGCTTTATCAAATGCCAATGGACGACAAAACTCCATAGCCTTAATGCCCAATCGAGCTGTCAATAATCCCACGCCGATCCCCTGTGCAGCTCGTGCAGAAAGTTTTGCGGTAATATCTTGCGAAAGCCAATCCATCCCTAAATCTTGCACGATTTCAGTCGCACCGGCAAAAGCAAGATTCACCAATACCATTCTGAGCAAACGAAGACGGGTAAAATACCCAAGCTCAATCCCATAAATTGCTGCAATTTTATTGATTAAACGAATATTTCGCCACGCAATAAAAAACATATCAATAACGGCCAAAGGACTAATTGCCACAATCACAGCGGATTCTGCTGCCATTTTTGTAATCAGTTTTTTCGCTTTGTTATCAAAAGACTGTAACACAGTCTTACTAAATAAATGGGTGACTTCACGAGCAGAATAACTTTCATTCAGCTGTTTTTCCCATTGGACAATTGAGGGATGTTGCGAATCCAATTTTAAGGTATCGGCAATCGATAAACACAAGGCTTTCCCTTTTTCGCTATCCTGTTCAGAAAAAACTTGATGATTTTTAACCGCACTTTCACCTATTAATCGCTGACTTTGTTCTTGTAAATTCAAGCGTTTTTTAAGCTTCACCAAACGTCGCCATTCTGCGATAATTTCAGATAAACCAAACAACACAACGACAAAACTCACCAAGGCAAAAGCAAGATAAATCCATTGTTGGTTTTGATAACTGTCCAAAATCCATTGAACAGATTGCGCAACCGTCGCCCCTAAAAATAAAAGTGCGGTCAATTTCAAAGCCGTTTTCCAACCACTCGATTTAGGCTTCACGATTTGCTCAAATTGCTCGTCCAACAACTCCCCTTCTAAAGGTTCATTATCGATGGTTGTTTCAACATTATAAAATTCCTGCTTAGGCAGAATTTCTTCCTCTTCTGGTTGTTGAGATTGTGTGAAAATTTGTTTTGTCATTATTCTTTCCAATAAAAATAGAAATGGTATTTTACTTCGAATTTCTTTAGCAAATCTTAAATGGCTGAAATAAAAAAGCAATATTGACTAGAAAATAAAATGAGCTACTATAGTCATGTCCACAATTAGTTTATCTAATGTGTTAAGTTTTAACTGTTAACTAACTAGAAGGATCTTTTCATGAAGAAACTTATCGCCACTGCGGTGCTCTCCGCATGTTCTATGGCTTACGCCAATACCGACATTCCAAACTACAATACCGATTCTCATCTGTATGAATTCACTCAAACTTATGATTTAGTTGCGCCAAAAGGTTCGCAAGGACAAGCGAATCTGTGGGTGCCTTTACCATTTAATGGTGAGTATCAACAGGTAAAATCTATCCATTTTGAAGGTAACTATTTGGATGCCTATGTAACGGAAAACAACAAATATGGTGCGAAAACGCTCTTTGCGACTTGGGATAAAGATGCACAAAAACGCGATTTAAAAATCACAATGGTGATTGAAACCAAAGATCGTGAACCTATGGTTAAAGGTGCATTAGAAAATTACAAGCCACCAAAAGATGTTCACTATTCTGTTGATGTACAAGAATATTTAAAACCAACTCAACATATTAAAACTGATGGTATCGTGAAACATTTCGCCGATAAGATTGTAGGCACTGAAACCAATCCATTGAAAAAAGCTGAGTTGATTCACCAATGGATCGTCAACAATATGGAACGTGACAATTCTGTTCTAGGCTGTGGTGATGGCGATGTAGAAAAAATTCTAACCACTGGTGTGTTAAAAGGTAAATGTACCGATATTAACTCTGTTTTCGTTGCTCTTGCTCGTGCCAGCGGTATTCCTGCTCGTGAAATTTTCGGTATTCGTTTAGGTGCAGCGGATAAAATGGGCAAATATTCCAAAGGTGCATTCGGTAGTGCGGACGAACATGGCGTAGCAAACGTAAGTGGTGGTCAGCATTGTCGTGCTGAGTTCTATCTTGCGGGATTCGGCTGGGTGCCTGTTGATTCTGCAGACGTGGCAAAAATGCGTTTAGCGGAGAAAAAATCGGTTGATGATCAGGATACACAAGCCGTTGCCAAATACTTATTCGGTAACTGGGAAGCAAACTGGGTAGGATTTAATCATGCGCGTGACTTCGATTTATATCCACAGCCAGAACTTGCCCCACTCAACAACTTTGGCTATCCGTATGCCGAAGTCGGTGGTGACCCGCTAAATTCCTTTGATCCGAAAGAATTTAAATATGACTACATCTCTAAAAAGCTCTAATAAATCTTTTTGGGTTGCGATTGCCACCGCGCTAAGTGCTGCGGTGGCATCAACCTTGTGCTGTATTGCGCCTTTAATCTATTTAGTATTTGGCGTATCATCCACATGGTTGATTGGCTTGGGTGAATATGATTATTTACGCATTCCGATGCTTATCGTTTCATTATGCGCCTTTGCCTACGGCTTTTGGTTGCTGATGTTTTCCAAAAAAATCATTTGCAGCAAATACATTTCCCGTAAAAAGCTCATTGTTTTGTATTGGATTGTATTTATTGTCATGCTCTTTTTCTTAACTTATCCAACCATTTTACCGTGGATTTTAGAGCTTTCTAATTAGGAACAAAAAATGAAGAAATTAACGACCGCACTTTTGCTTTCATTATTCACTTTCTCTATCGCTCAGGCAGAAGAAACAAAGCAAGTTATGTTAAAAGTGAATGAAATGAACTGCCAGCTTTGTGCTTATTTGGTGAATAAAGAATTACGTAATATTGATGGCGTGATTTCCACTAAAGCCTCCATTAAAGATAGAACTGTGACTGTTGTAGAAGATCCAAAAGTTTCTGATGAGCAATTGATTAATGCGATTCACAAACTGGAATATACGGCGGAAGTGGTTAAGTAACCTGATAAAAAATAAAAGTGCGGTCAAAATTGACCGCACTTTTTTATCTTTCGATAATCGAATTATTTAATCACGCCACATGCCATACGTGGGCCGCCACCGCCAAGTGGAGCTGGATGATCTGAGTGGTTATCACCGCCCGCGTGAATCATAATAGAATGACCACGAACTTCATCTAATTTTTTAAGACGTGGCGCTAAAACAGGGTTAGTTGCTGTACCATCATGTAATACAGTTAAAGCCGGTAAGTCACCTAAGTGAGCATCATCTTGCCATGGGTAACCGTGTTGTTTTGCGCCTTTAGGATCCCAGTGACCGCCAGCCGCTAAACCTGCTGTTAATTTACCGTCTTTTTCTTTTGGATCACAGCTTGGATTTTCATGAATGTGGAAACCATGTAAACCTTCAGCTAAACCTTGTAGATTTGGTGTAAACACTAAACCATAATTTGATTCAGTAATAGTTACAGTCCCTACATCCTTGTTACCATTTGCAGGATCTAATTGTTGTACTTTTACTTCGATTGAAGGACCTGCTGGTTTTGCCATATGGTCATGTGCATTTGCCACGCCAGCAGCACAAATTCCGCTGATTGCTAATGCTAAGAGAGTTTTCATTTTCATTATAAGCTCCTTTACTTTAGAAAGACTCAAATTAATTCTACCTAAATACCAATAAAAAAATAGTGGTTTATATTAAATATTTGA